>NZ_JBHVJT010000100.1:0-2298 GCF_042798815.1 Kitasatospora sp. NPDC057738
CGGGATGTGGAGGGTTTGCCGCCCCTTTTGCGTGACCGCGGGGAAAACACTCGTAATCCCCGAAAGAGGGGGGGTCCCCGCCGACCCGGGATGCCCCCCTCCGCGTTCACCCCCGCGTTCCAGCGTTCAGGGGATCACTCGGCACCCGGGATCAGCCCGTGGTCCTCCAGGTATTCCAGCTGGGCCCGCACCGACAGCTCGGCCGCCGGCCACAGCGCCCGGTCCACGTCGGAGTAGACCCGGGCCACCACCTCGGGCGCGGTCCGGCAGCCCGCCTCGACCGCGGTCTCCACCTGGGCGAGCCGGGCGGCCCGGTGGGCCAGGTAGAAGTCGACGGCGCCCAGCGCGTCCCCGAGCACCGGGCCGTGGCCGGGCAGCACCGTGCGCACGCCGTGCTGGGAGGCCATGGTGTGCAGCCGGCGCAGCGAGTCCAGGTAGTCGCCCAGCCGGCCGTCGGGATGCGCGACCATCGTGGTGCCGCGGCCGAGCACGGTGTCGCCGGTGAGCACCGCGCCGTCGTCCGGCAGGTGGAAGGTCAGCGAGTCCGAGGTGTGCCCCGGAGTGGCCACCACCCGCAGGTCGAGACCGCCGACGTCCAGGCGCTGGCCGCCCACCAGGCCTTCCGAGCCCAGCCGGTGCGCCGGGTCCAGGGCCCGCACCTCGGAGCCGGTCAGCTCGGCGAAGCGGGCCGCGCCCTCGGAGTGGTCGGCGTGGCCGTGGGTGAGCAGGGTCAGCGCGATCCGCTTGCCCCGCTCCCGCGCGAGGTCGACCACCCGGCGCAGGTGGCCCTCGTGCAGCGGGCCCGGGTCGATCACCACCGCGAGGTCCGAGCCGGGCTCGGAGAGCAGCCAGGTGTTGGTGCCGTCCAGCGTCATCGGCGACGGGTTCGGTGCCAGCACGCACAGCGCCCGAGGGGTGGCCTCGCCGCCGACGGCGGCGGCGGGGTCGCCCGGAAGGAGTCCGCTCACCGGCCGCCTCCGCCGTCTCGGTGCAGGGCCCGCAGCGGCAGTGCCCGGACGAGGGCGCGCTGCGCCACCTCGACGAACGGGACCTGGCTCACGCAGGCGGGGTCACGGGGAGTCAGACGGCGGGCGGGCATCTCGGGCGCCGTCCGGCGAGCCACGTCGTTGTGGGTCATCGGGCGTCGGTCCTCTCTCTGCGTCGGTACGGGATGGTCGCGTCCTGCGGGGTGTACGACCCGCAGCCGGTACGGGGGCCCGGGAGGCCCCACCGGTGGAACGGTCAGGAGCCCTCGGGGAACTCCCCGTCGATGGTCAGTTCCTGGTATCCGGGCCAGCGGACCGTCAGGCGGTCGCCGCGGATCTCGGCCCGGCCCAGGACCGGCGTCAGCGGGCGGTCGGCGGCCGCGGCCAGTGCCTCGGCCGCGGTCCGGGCCGAGGACAGCTCGCGCAGCACCGTCACGGTCGGCGGCAGCATGCCGAACCGGCCCTCCCGGTGGCCGCGCACCGCCTCGGCGGGGGTCAGCCAGGCGACCCGGTCGGCCTCGCCGACCTCCAGGGCCGCGCGCTGGCCGGCCGGCAGCGCGGCGACGAAGAACCAGGTGTCGTAGCGCCGTTCCTCGAACTCGGGGGTGATCCAGCGGGCCCAGCCGCCCAGCAGGTCGCTGCGCAGCACCAGGCCGTGGTCGCGGAGGAACTCGGCGAAGGACAGCTCGTGCGCCTCCAGCGCGGCCCGCTCGGCGGACCAGTCGCGCGGCGCGGCGACGCTGTCGGCGTCCGGGCCGGCCAGCAGCACGCCGGCCTCCTCGAAGGTCTCCCGGACGGCCGCGCAGACCACCGCCCGCGCCGTCCGGGCGTCCACCCCGAGCCGTCGCGCCCATTCCCCGGGCGTCGGCCCGGCCCAGCCCGGCTCGACCTCGGCGTCCCGCGGGTCCACCCCGCCGCCGGGGTAGGCGTACATCCCGGCCGCGAAGGCCATCGAGGTGCGCCTGCGCAGCAGGTAGGCCTCCGGCCCCCCGGCGGCGTCGCGCAGCAGCACGACGGTCGCGGCGGGCCTGGGCACCGGCGGGGTCACCGCGCCGGATGCGACCGCCCGGATCCGGGCGGGCCAGCCGGGCGGCATCGGGAGCGTCGTCGCTCGATGGTCCATGCCCGGATGCTAGGGCGTGCCCGGCGATTCCCGCCAGGCTCACCGATCGATCGGACACACTCCGGCCACACGGGGGCGGGGGGGGGGGGGGGGGGGGGCCACCCCCCCCCCCCCCCCCCCCCCCCTCCTTTTCCCCACCCCCCCCCCCCCCCCCCCCCCCGTCCCCCGCCCCCCCCCCCCTCCCACCCC
>NZ_JBHVJT010000100.1:2308-11545 GCF_042798815.1 Kitasatospora sp. NPDC057738
CTGTTGCGTGATGTCCCCGTCCGGGGCCGGATGGCGTCCTTGGGGATCCCCAAAAGCCCAACAGCGCGACAATAACCCTTCTAACCAGGGGGGGAGGGCGAGGAGCACCCCCGCCCCCGCCCCCGCGATCACGTTCAGACGGTCTTGAGGCGCACCACGAGCTCGACCTCGACCGGGGCGTCCAGCGGCAGCACCGCGACGCCGACGGCGCTGCGGGCGTGCACGCCCGCGTCGCCCAGCACCTTGCCGAGCAGCTCGCTGGCGCCGTTGACGACGGCCGGGACACCGATGAAGTCGGGGGCGGCGGCGACGAAGCCGACGACCTTGACGACCCGCTCGATCCGGTCGAGGTCGCCGATCACGGACTTCACGGCGGCCAGGGCGTTCAGCCCGCAGATCTGCGCGAGGTCCTTGGCCTCCTCCGGGGAGACCTCGGCACCGACCTTGCCGGTGGTCGGCAGCTTGCCGCCGACGACCGGGAGCTGGCCGGAGGTGAACACGAGGTCGCCGGAGTGCACGGCCGGCACGTAGGCGGCGACCGGGGCGGCCACCGGAGGCAGGGTCAGACCCAGCTCGGCGAGCTTCTCCTCGACCTTGCTCATGCGTTCTTCTCCCGCTTGAAGTAGGCCACCAGCTGCTCCGGGTTCGGGCCGGGCACGACCTGGACGAGCTCCCAGCCGTCCTCGCCGAAGTTGTCCAGGATCTGCTTGGTGGCGTGCACCAGCAGGGGCGCCGTCATGTATTCCCACTTGGTCATGGCCAGACTCTAGACGAGCCGTCGCGGTGATCCGCTCCGACGGCCGCGAGGCGTGTGAGGTGGGGCACAAAGAGGGCATGATCCGGCCTGACGGCCCAGGTGCTCCGGGCATCCGGTGCGCTCCCTGGTTACCCTCGCGAGAGGGCACCCTGGTGAAGGGCACCCCCGTCGGGAGGGGACCCTGGTGAGGGGCACCCTCGTCAGGAGGGGACGCCCGTAGGACGGAGACGGACGGAGACGGAGCGTGGCACGCACCCCCGGCCAGGCGGCCCGGCGCGACCCCGACTGGGAGGGCGTCCGGCTGCACGTGGTCAGCGGCAAGGGCGGCACCGGGAAGACCACGCTGGCCGCGGCGCTGGCCCTGGCGCTCGCCGCCGACGGCGGACGGGTGCTGCTGATCGAGGTCGAGGGCCGGCAGGGCATCGCCGAGCTGTTCGGGATCGCCGCACTGCCGTACGAGGAGCGCCGGATCGCCTCGGTCTCCCGCGCCCAGCTGGGGCTGGCCGCCGGTGGGGGCGGGCCCGGCGAGGTCTTCGCGCTGGCGATCGACACCGAGCTGGCGCTGCTGGAGTACCTGGAGATGTTCTACAAGCTCGGCCGGGCCGGGAAGGCGCTCCAGAAGGTCGGCTTCGTCGACTTCGCCACCACCATCGCGCCCGGTGTGCGGGACGTCCTGCTCACCGGCAAGGCCTGCGAGGCGACCAGGCGCAAGGACCCGGACGGCCGGCGGCGCTACGACGCGGTGGTCATGGACGCCCCGCCGACCGGGCGGCTGACCAGGTTCCTGAACGTCAACGCGGAGGTCGCCGGACTGGCCCGGATCGGCCCGATACACACCCAGGCGCAGGCCGTGATGCGGGTGCTGAAGTCGCCGGAGACCGCGGTGCACCTGGTCACCCTGCTGGAGGAGATGCCGGTGCAGGAGACGGTCGACGGCATCGGGGAGCTGCGCGAGGCGAAGCTCCCGGTGGGCGGGGTGATGGTCAACATGGTCCGGCCGCCGGTGCTGGACGCGGCGGCGGTGGCCGCGGTGGACGGGGACCACCGCGAGGAGGTCGCCGTGGCGCTCGGCGAGGCCGGGCTCGGCGGCCGCACGCGCGCCGCGGAGAAGGTCCGGGCGGCGGTGGAGCCGCTGATCGACCCCCTGCTGGCGCAGGCCAGGGAGCACGCCGAGCGGGTCGAGCTGGAGCGCGCGCAGCGCGCCGACATCCAGCAGCTGCGGCTCCCGACGTACGAACTGCCGCTGCTGGGTGAAGGCGTGGACCTCGGCGGGCTGTACCGGCTGGCGGGCGAACTGAAGCGGCAGGGGGCGGCATGACCTCGAACAGCGGGGTGCGGAGCACCGGGCGGCGACTCGCGGTGGACGAGCTGATCGACGACCCGAAGACCAGGATCATCGTCTGCTGCGGCTCCGGCGGCGTCGGCAAGACCACCACCGCCGCGGCGCTCGGCCTGCGGGCGGCCGAGCGCGGCCGCAAGGTCGTGGTGCTGACCATCGACCCGGCCCGCCGGCTCGCCCAGTCGATGGGCCTGACCGAGCTCGACAACACCCCCCGGGTGGTCAAGGGGGTCACCGGCGACGGCGAGCTCCAGGCCATGATGCTGGACATGAAGCGGACCTTCGACGAGGTCGTGCTGGCCCACGCCGAGCCCGAGCGGGCCAAGGCGATCATGGAGAACCCCTTCTACCAGTCCCTGTCGGCCGGCTTCGCGGGCACGCAGGAGTACATGGCGATGGAGAAGCTCGGGCAGCTGCGCGCCGCCGAGGAGTGGGACCTGATCGTCGTGGACACCCCGCCGTCCCGCTCGGCGCTCGACTTCCTGGACGCGCCCAACCGGCTCGGGTCCTTCCTGGACGGCCGGGTGATCCGGATCCTCACCGCCCCGGCCAAGGTCGGCGGGCGCAGCGCGATGCGCTTCCTGAACGTCGGGATGGGACTGCTCACCGGCACCCTGGGCAAGATCTTCGGTGCTCAGCTGCTGACCGACGTGCAGACCTTCGTCAGCGCGATGGACTCGATGTTCGGCGGCTTCCGGGAGCGCGCGGACCGCACGTACCAGCTGCTCAAGGCGCCGGGCACGGCGTTCCTGGTGGTGGCCGCGCCGGAGCGGGACGCGCTGCGCGAGGCGGCGTACTTCGTGGACCGGCTGGCCGCGGACCGGATGCCGCTGGCCGGGCTGGTGCTCAACCGGGTGCACGACACGGGGGCACCGCAGCTCACCGCGGAGCGGGCGCTGGCGGCCGCCGAGGCCCTGGAGGAGAACGGATCGGAGCACGCCTCGCCCGCTGCGGAACTGCTCGCGGCCGGGCTGCTGCGACTGCACGCCGAGCGGATGCAGATCATGGGGCGCGAACGCCGCACCCGCGACCGCTTCGTCTCGGTGTACCCGGACGTGCCGATCGTGGAGGTGCCGGCGCTGCCGGGCGACGTGCACGACCTGGACGGGCTCCGGGCCATCGGGGACCGGCTCAACGGCGCGGTGTAGCCCGTGCCCGAGGGCCGACCGGCCCGGACCGCGCGGTGCGGGCGGGCTCAGCCCGCCTGGGCGTAGTCCGTCAGTATCACTCCGGTCGCGAGGGACTCCTCGTACTCGGTGCGTGCCGTCTCCAGCAGCCTCCGCCACGAGATGACGGTCGGGCGGCGGCGCAGCAGCGCACGGCGCTCGCGCTCCGTCATCCCGCCCCACACCCCGAACTCCACCCGGTTGTCCAGGGCGTCCGCGAGGCACTCCGTCCGGACGGGGCAGCCGCTGCACACCGCCTTCGCGCGGTTCTGCGCCGCCCCCTGGACGAACAGTTCGTCCGGATCACTCGTGCGGCAGGCGGCCTGCGCACTCCAGTCGTCAACCCAGCCCATGCCGGCGCCGTCCTCTCCCGTTTCGAGGCTCCCCCACGGCGGCAACGGCATATTCACCGTTGCCAGTTGAGGACGTTACGGAAGAACGACAGCTTGCAACAGCCCCTTCGGGCTCAATCTCGAATGACCCGATTGGACTATGGGTATCGATCAGCTCACTCGTTGGAGTGATCGCAGGTCGCACGCCTTGCCAAAAGCGGAGCCCGCACTCTCGCCACAGGAGTCACCACGGAGCGTGACTGAACACACGGGTACAGCAGGCCACAGCTGCCTCAAAACCCGGACATCACGGGGCATTTCAGGCAAGTCTCCTCGCCCACAAGAGTGAGCGATGTTGACGCACCGAAGCTGTCGCAAGCTTGTGACAAGCCTAGGCGAACGCCTGCCGCTGTGTGCGGGAATCCGCGACGTAGGGTTCTCCCCATGGCACCGAAGCGCCCACAGGCACCCCAGCCCCCAGGCAACACCGGAGCTCCGCGCGGCAGGACCGGCGGATCACCGTTGGAGCACGCCGGCAACGGCGTGAAGTTCCTGGGCGTCAGCGTGCTCTCCGGAGTCCTGCTGGCCGGTCTCGCCCTGCCCGCCGTCGGCGCCATCGGGCTGACCGCCAAGGACACGGCGGAGAGCTTCGACAACATCCCGGACGACTTCAAGACCCCGCCGCTCACCCAGGCCACCCAGATCTTCGACGCCAAGGGCGGGCTGATCGCCAAGGTCTACGAGCGCGACCGCACGGTCCTGACCGCCGATCAGATGTCGCCCTTCATGCGCCACGCCCAGGTGGACATCGAGGACGCCCGCTTCTACGAGCACGGCGCCGTCGACCTCAAGGGCATCCTCCGCGCGGTCAGCAAGAACGCGGAGAGCGGCACCGCCTCCCAGGGCGCCTCCACCCTGACCCAGCAGTACGTGAAGAACGTCAACGTGGAGAAGGCCGGCGACGACCAGGCGGCCGTCCTGGAGGCCCAGCGCAAGACCCTGGGCCGCAAGATCCAGGAACTCAAGGTCGCCATCAAGCTGGAGGAGGACCTGTCCAAGGACCAGATCCTCACCAACTACCTCAACATCACCTTCTACGGCCACCAGGCCTACGGGGTCGAGGCCGCCTCCCAGCGCTACTTCAGCAAGAGCAACAAGGACCTGACCGTCGCCGAGGCCGCCACCCTGGCCGGCATGGTGCAGAACCCGTCGTCCTACGACCCGGTGCGCTACCCCGAGAACACGGTCAAGCGCCGCAACGTCGTGATCGACAAGATGCTGGAGAACAAGCACATCACCGCCGACCAGGCGAAGGAGGCGAAGGCCGCCCCGCTGGGTCTGAAGTACAAGGACCCGCAGAACGGCTGCATCACCGCCCAGGCCGGCATGGGCTTCTTCTGCGACTACGTCCGCCACGTGGTCAAGCAGGACCCGGCCTTCGGCAAGAACGCCGACGAGCGCAAGAAGGTGTGGAACACCGGCGGCCTGAACATCTACACCACGCTGGACCCGGACAAGCAGGCCGCCGCGCAGAACGCCGTCACCAAGAAGGTCAACGTGACCGACACGGTGTCGGCCGCCGCGACCATGATGGAGCCGGGCAGCGGCAAGATCCTGGCGATGGCCCAGACCCGCCCGTACGGCCTGGACCCGAACAAGAACCAGACCGTCGTCAACCTCAACGTGGACGCCGCGATGGGCGGCGGCAACGGCTTCCAGACCGGTTCGACCTTCAAGCCGATCCTGGCCGCGGCCGCGCTGGAGTCGGGCATGTCGAACACCCAGGCGTTCCCGTCCGAGAACAAGATCGAGTACCCGCAGATGTCCACCTGCTCGGGCACCTGGAAGAACACCGTCAAGCCCAAGGAGACGGTGAAGAACGAGCAGGACAGCGAGGTCGGGCCGTACCAGCTGAAGGAGGCCATGGCCCGCTCGGTCAACACCTACTTCGTGCAGATGGAGCAGCAGGTCGGCCTCTGCGCGATGAAGCAGATGGCGAACAAGCTGGGCATCACCCAGTCCGCCAAGGGCGACGCCTTCCAGGAGGTGCCCTCGATGGTCCTCGGCACCCTGGAGCTCTCCCCGCTGACCATGGCGAACGTCTACGCGACCTTCGCCGCCCGCGGCAAGTACTGCACCCCGATCGCGATCAACAAGATCACCACGGTGGACGGCAAGGACATCCCGGTCCCGCAGTCCCAGTGCAGCCAGGCCTTCTCCGAGCAGACCGCGGACTCGCTCAACGCCGTCCTGCTCAACGTGACCGAGAAGGGCACCGCGGCCGCCCTGACCATGGACGACGGCCGCAAGATCGCCGGCAAGACCGGTACCACCGACGAGAAGAAGGCCGCCTGGTTCAGCGGCTACACCCCGTCGCTGGCCGCCGCGGTCTGGCTCGGCGGCCCGGCCGGCGGCGTCAAGATGAAGAACATCACCATCGGCGGCAAGTACTACCCCGAGGTGTTCGGCGCCGACGGCCCCGGCCCGATCTGGGCGATGGCGATGAACCAGGCGCTCAAGGGAACGCCGCTGGAGCCGATCCAGACCGCCAACATCCCGGACCCGCAGCCGGCCACTCCCCCGGCGGGCGCCACCGCACCGGCCACCGACCCGAACGCCCCGCAGCCCGGCGGCAACCCCCCGCCGCCGCAGCAGGGCGGCAACCCCGGCCAGCCCGGCGGCCAGCCCGGCGGGCTCCCCGGCGGACTGCCCGGCGGCTTCCCCGGCGGGTTCACCTTCCCGCCCTTCCCCGGCAACGGGAACGGGAACGGCGGCCGGCACGGCGGCGGCAACGGGAACGGCTGACCCGTCCCGGGCCGCGAAACGGCCGACACGGCGAAGGGGCGCCCTCCAGTGCGGAGGGCGCCCCTTCGCCGTGTTGCCGGGGCGGCGCATGACCGAGGCGGCGCGTCACCGGGGCGGCGCGTCACCTGGGGGCGTCACCTGGGCGACGGGTCGGGACCGGCGGACCAGCGGGCCGGCTGACCGGCGGACCGGCGCCCACGGGGGCGTCCGGCACCCGGCTCAGGCCAGGGCGGCCTTCACGGCCGCGGCGACCCGGCCGCCCTCGGCCAGGCCGTCGACCTTGGGCTTCACCAGCTTCATGACGGCGCCCATCCCCTGCGGGCCGCTCGCACCGCTCTCGGCCACGGCGGCCGCCACGATCGCGGCCAGTTCCTCGTCGGAGAGCTGCTTGGGCAGGTAGGTCGCCAGCACCTCACCCTCGGCCCGCTCCCGGGCCGCCTGCTCCGTCCGGCCCGCCGTGTCGAAGGCCTCGGCCGCCTCCCGGCGCTTCTTCGCCTCGCGGCCGATCACCTTCAGCACATCGGCGTCGGACAGCTCGCGCTTCTGCTTGCCCGCCACCTCCTCGCTGGTGACGGCCGCCAGCGTGAGCCGGATGGTGGACGCGCGCAGCTCGTCCCGGTCCTTGATGGCAGCCGTGAGGTTCTCGTGCAGCTGCTCCTTGAGCGTTGTCATTTCCTCTTCTTATCCTTCGGCTGTGGGTGGGCTCAACCGGGTTTCCCCGGGCGTCCACCGGGGTTTCCGCAGTTGAACGAGTATCCCCCGAGAACCCCGGCCGGCATCCCCGACAACCCCGGCCGAGGGCGCCCGACAGCCCGCCGGACGGCGCCGATCCGACCCGGGAACGGGCGGCGGTCGATTCCATGAACAATCGATGCCCGACTCCGGGAACAAGCGACGGGATTCGGCCACGGTGGCCGATAATGCTTGCACAATATCGGCCGCAATGCCGAAAATTGCCGGATCCGGAGCGAAGTTGCCGGTCCCGGAGGGGCAAATCGAACGCTGTGACCGCTTCGCCGAAAATAGTCCGCGTAGTACACTCGTTCGCGCGTCGCTTGAGCAGCCGATGGCGGCGATCACCTCACCTCGAATCACCGTCGAATCATCGCCGAAGACCGCCACGAACAACTGCGACAACCCGTCATCACGTCCCCGATTCATTATTCCACGGCACTGGCACACTGCCGCCCAGGCACCTGGCGGCCCTGACACCTGGCGGCCCGGGTCCCTTGCGCCCCCTGCCGGAACGAGCGCGCACGCCCGCGCTCCGCCCGGCTGCCCGACCGCCCGGCGACAGTGATCGCTTTTCGGAGCGATGGGCGCCGTAAAAGCGATCGCATCGAGTTCTGACTTTTATTCTGCTCACAACAGCAGGAAGCGCGGGGGAATGGACAACAATCAGCTTCGATCGATGTTGGTGACCCAACGGAAGATGGTCGGCTGGAGCCAGGAGCAATTAGCCGAACACTCCACTGTCAGCGTCCGCACCATTCGCAACCTGGAAACCGGCGCCATCAAGAATCCGCGCCGCAGTTCCGTGGAACTCCTGGTGGGCGCGCTGTTCGCCGCGGCGACCAACCGGGACGACACCCTGCTCTCCCAGGTCGTTCACGCGGGCGCCCCGGCCGGGCTGCCGCCCACCCGGCCGGAACCCGGATTCCCGGCCCGCGTCGCCGAGCTCCCGGACAACGCGCGGTGGCGGGGACTGCGACCCAAGACGGACATCACCGTCGGCCGACGGGCCGACCTGCTGCACGTCGTGACCGCCCTGCGACCGGGCCGTCCGCTGGTGCTCACCGGACCCGCCGGGGTCGGCAAGACCCGGCTGGCGCTGGACTCGGCCGCCCACCTGCTGGACCGCTTCCGGGACGGCGTCGTGGTCCTGGAACTCGGCTCGGTCACCCCCGAGGCCGTCGACCCGGCGGCCGCCTCGGCCCAGGCCCAGCGCGCGCTCGACACCCTCCTCCGGGGCTTCGGCCGCGACCCGCGGACCGGCCCCGAGCTGCAGCTGCTGCTGGTCGTCGACAACGCCGAGCACGTCATCGACACGGTGGCCCGGCAGGTCAGGACACTGCTGGCGCGGCACCCGGCACTCCACATCATGATCACCTCGCTGCGGGCGCCCGCCGGGGTCCCCGCCGACCTGTGGGAGGTCTCACCGCTGTCGGTCGACCACCCGGACGGCCCCTACGGCTGCCCGCCGGCCGCCGAGCTGTTCTGCCACCGGGTGCACTCGGTCGCCCCGACGCTCGACCTCGGCGACCAGATGCCGCAGGTCGTCGAGCTCTGCCGACGCCTCGGCGGCCTGGCGCTCGCGATCGAGAACGCCGCCGTGCGGATGCGCTCGGTGCCCCTGCACGTCCTGGTGGACGAGTGCCGGGTGCTGCCGATCCTCGGCCAGGAGGAGGTCGGCGGGCTCTCCCACCACCGCTCGCTGCACCGCAGCCTCGCCTGGGCGTACGGACTGCTCGACGAACGGCAGCGCCGGGCACTCAGACGGCTCTCCCGGTTCCCCGAGGAGTTCTCCATCGACGACATCCGGCAGGAGCCCGTCGACGGCGGCGGCCCGGCCGGCCGGGAGCCCTCCCGCAACCTCGACGTCCTGGCCGAACTGGTCGACTTCTCCGTCGTCCAGGTGAATCGCGGCCACCAGTACGCGTACCGGGTCCCCCGGATGATGCGCGAGTACGTCAACGCCATTCCGGCCTGAGGCCGGCCCGCGCCCCCGTCGCCCGGAGTGCCGCTCCGGGGGGAGGGGGGGTGGGTGGAGGGGTTCTCCCCGCCCCCGGGGAGGGGCACCATGAAGAAAGGGTGGCCCCTCCGCCCGGGGGAGGGCCG
>NZ_JBHVJT010000100.1:11555-31513 GCF_042798815.1 Kitasatospora sp. NPDC057738
CCTCTTTGATGAGGCTCCGACGACCGAGATATACACCTCCCCATTCGTCGCCATCCTCAGACGTTTCTACTCCACATATCCTGGGCGTCCCGCTCCGGGCGACGGGGTGCCGGGCGACGGGGTGCTCCACGCCTCCGGGGAGGGGCCTCCTGAGCAAGGGTCAGCCCTTCCGCCCGGCAGCGGCCCACCCGTCTTCCTTCCCTCTTCCTTCCCCCTCCGGCCCCGTAACCCGTCTTCGTAACCCCTCTTCGTAACCCGTCTTCCCGGTTACACCTATCCTGGGGCGCATGACCGACGGAGACGACCCGGTCCCCCGGAACGCGACCGGCCCTGCCGACCCGGCCGTACGGCGCACCCCGCCCGGGCTGGTCCTCACCACCCCCGGGGGCAGCCGCTTCCACTTCGACCCCGGCGCCCTCTGCCTGGAACTGCTCACCACCGGCGGACCCGGCCCGTACGCCCGGTACGAGGTGCTGCACCGGCCCGCCGACCTCGCCGCCTGGCTCCCGCCGTCCCGGCTGCGGCTGCCCGCCGACGCCGTACGGATCTCCCCCACCGAGCTCACCGCCACCCGCACCCTCCGCGACGCCCTGTGGCACCTGGCCGCCGCCCGCGCCCACGGCCGCCCCGGCGAACCCGAGGACTACGCCGTCCTCAACCGGGCCGCCGAGCACCCGCCACTGGTCCCCCGGATCGCCCCGGACGGCACCGCGGCCGCCCCGCCACCCGCCGACGGAACCCAGCTGACCTCCACCCTCGCCCGGGACGCCATCGCCCTGCTCACCGGCCCGTACGCGGACCGGATCCGGGAATGCGGCGCCCACGACTGCCGACTGATCTTCGTCGACACCTCGCGCCCCGGCCGCCGGCGCTGGTGCTCGATGGAACGCTGCGGCAACCGCCACAAGGTCCGCTCCCTGCGCGCCCGCCGGGAGACCGAGGAGACGCCCCCGGCCGCCGCCCTCCCCGCCGACTCCGGGCGTGCGCCCGCTGATCCACCGTCTGAGAGCATGGGCTGATGCGACCGCTGTACTCCGTTCCCCTCGGCATCGCCGCCGCCGGCACCGCCTGCCTCGCCTACTCCGTCGGGTACGAGGTCCGGGCCTTCCGCCTCCGCCGGATCGAGGTCCCCGTCCTCCCGCGCGGCGCCCGCCCGATCCGGGTCCTCCAGGTGTCCGACATCCACATGGTGAGCGGGCAGGGCAAGAAGCAGCGCTGGCTGAAGAGCCTGGCCGGCCTGCGCCCCGACCTGGTGGTCAACACCGGCGACAACCTCTCCGACCCGCTCGGCGTCCCGGCCACCCTCGACGCGCTCGGGCCCCTCATGGAGTTCCCCGGCGTCTACGTCTTCGGCTCCAACGACTACTACGGCCCGGCCCGCAAGAACCCGGCACGCTACCTCCAGGCCATGCGCAGCGGCGCCCACGGCATGAACAACCCCGACGGCACCGCCCGCCGCGGCATCACCGGAGCCGTCCACAACCCGTGGGAGAAGCTCCGCGACGGCTTCGACGGGGCCGGCTGGCTCGACCTCACCAACACCCGCGGCCGGCTCACCGTGAACGGGCTCGACCTGGAGTTCACCGGCCTCGACGACCCCCACATCCGCCGCGACCGCTACAGCGACGTCGCCGGCGGCCCCTCCGCCGACGCCGACCTCTCCCTCGCCGTCGTCCACGCGCCCTACCTGCGCGTCCTCGACGCCTTCACCGCCGACCGCTACCCGCTGATCCTGGCCGGCCACACCCACGGCGGCCAGCTCTGCATCCCCTTCTACGGCGCCCTGGTCACCAACTGCGACATCGACACCCGCCGGGTCAAGGGCCTCTCCACCCACACCGCCGGCGGCCACCGCTCCCACCTCCACGTCTCGGCCGGGTGCGGCACCAACCGCTACACCCCCGTCCGCTTCGCCTGCCCGCCCGAGGCCACCCTCCTCACCCTCGTCCCGGCCCCCCGCTGACCCCCGCCGGACGCCCGCCCGAAACCGGATTTCGTGTCTCGGCGAGCGTCCGGTAGAGTTCTACTCGTCGCGAAGGAGACGGAGCGACAAACCGCAAGACCGGGGTGTGGCGCAGCTTGGTAGCGCGCTTCGTTCGGGACGAAGAGGCCGTGGGTTCAAATCCCGCCACCCCGACCCAGTACAGAGGGCCTGCCGGAGAAATCCGGCAGGCCCTCTGTCGTTGTGCATGACTGCAGATCACCGGCCAAGCCCGACCTGGGAAGAATGGTCACGCGGACGTGGTGCAGCTCACATGCCGCCTTCTCCTCGCCATCCTGCGCGCAAGATCGTCGGACCGGCCGACGACGACCTAGTCCAGGTCACCCTTGGCCTGGGACCGGTGATCCGCAGGATAGGCCTGGTCGCCGACTACCGCCGGTTCGACCAATCCCGCTATGACGGCGCTGGGCGATCCCGACCATCCGGTTGCAGAACGCCAAACGGAAGCGATGCCGTGGTGTTCCAGAAGCCGGACGTAGACGTCGCCGATCCCCTCGGTGAAGAGGGCCAACTGCCTCGGCTGTTCCTTGGGCGGGTAGAGCAGGAACGAGTACGTCGCCAGCTGCCCGAGTGCTTCTCGCACCGCGTGGCTGGCATTCCCCTGCTTTACAACCTTGGCTTCGATCAACCAGTGCACGGACCCATTGCGTGCGACGATGTCTCTCGGATGCACGTTGGTTCCCACCTCGAATCCGATGGTGCGAAGGTGAGTTCCGTAGTCCCGGACTAGGGTTTCATGCTTCCTGGTCTTCACCATCTCGCGGCTCTTGATGGTCTGCACGTACTCTTCGTCGCTCTTGGGGGCGAAGTGGAGCAGTGCGTCCTTGTTCTGCTCATGGGGCCACGTGCCTTCTGCCCGAACCGTGCAGATGACGTCACGCGTCGTCTGTCGCAGGTGCTCCCGGGCCACCAGGGCATCTTGGTAGAGCCCGATGAACCGCCGGAGGTCATCACACAGCACGTCTTCATCGGGAAGATCGTCAACCCTGTAGGTGCGGGCAAGGACGTTCCCGTACTCGTACGACTGGGGCAGCCCCGGGCGACCGCCGAGGTCAATGCCGGCATCCAGGCCCTGGCCGCCGTCTGCGGACACCGCTTCACGAATGGCGCCCGCTTCCACCGCCAGCTTGCGATTCGCCTCTGCGGCTTTGTACTTCTCACGAAGTTCAGTGACACCATGGTTCAGACTGAGCGACACCGTCTCCATGTTCTCGGCGAAGAGGTACACCACGTACATACCGTGCCGAGCCGTGGTGGTCTCGTCCGGGTCGAAGAACGCAACCCACGGGCAGAAGGCAGCTGCACCAGCACCCGCGCTCCCCTTGATGATGTATTCGCCCTGCACATGACTGGCGAAGTGGGACGGCGCGTCTCGGAGGAGACGCGCAGTTGGTGTGCCGGTCCCCTCAAGACGGTCGTAGGTCGTGCCAACCTCATGCAGGAAACCTCGAAGCGTCATGGAGGGCATCGTAGGCCGAAGCCCCGACATCGACGCCACTCGCCGTTCTCCAATTCGATCTGACTGTTGGACAGTTCGCCCGATGAAGTCACCGCGGCAGACGTCACCACAGAATGTGGAACCGTGCGGTACGCGTGAGCGTTCGCGATACGAAGCTCAACCCCTGGTCCATCGATGAGTCCATCGATCATCTGACGTCGAGAGGTCCGAACTTTGCAGGAAGAAGTCCTCACCATCGCACCCATCGACTTCGACGGCTACGGAGAGGTGCCGGGGGTAGAAGTCGGACGCTCCTTCGCCAGCCGCCGGGAGCTGGCAGCCGCCGGGGTGCACCGACCATTGCAGGCCGGTATCTGTGGCACTGCGGAGTTCGGGGCCGAGTCCATCGTCGTCTCCGGAGGCTACGAGGACGACGAGGACCACGGCGACGTCATCGTCTACACCGGGCAGGGTGGACGCGATCCGGAGTCGGGTCGACAGGTCCGGGACCAAGAGCTCACTCTTGGCAACGCCGCCCTGGTAACCAGCCGGACCATCGACTCACCGGTCCGCGTGGTCCGTGCAGTGCGACACAGTACCCAGCGGTCCTCCAGGCCCAGCTACCGCTATGACGGACTCTTCCGGGTCGAAGACTCTTGGCACGATAGCGGTCGATCCGGATTCCGAATCTGGCGCTACCGCCTCGTGAGTCTCTCCGGCTACGTGCCGGCCCATCAGGAGCCGATGCTGCAGGAACCGGCTGGTCGGGACACTCCCACACGGCTTGAAGCCAAGGTCCACCGGATCGTTCGCAGCATCCGGGTGGCGAACTTCGTGAAGCGGGCCCACGACTTCACTTGCCAGGTGTGTGGCGAGCGGCTTCGCACGCCCACCGGTGCTTACGCAGAAGCAGCTCATATCCGGGGGCTGGGTCAGCCGCACAACGGGCCCGATGTCGCGAGCAATGTGCTCTGCCTCTGCCCCAACCACCACACGTTGTTCGACTTCGGCACACTGGCCATCGCAGAGGACCTGACCATCACCGACCGTGCCACGGGAGCGGAGATCGGGAGGCTGCGAGAGGCTCCCGGCCATCGGGTGGACCAGGCTCACCTGGCCTATCACCGGGATCACTACTCCGCGGGCTGGAAGCACTCTCCGGACGCCAACACGTAGAGAACCTCAGGGCCCTGCCGCACTCTCCGGCAGGGCCCTCGGCGTTTCGGGGGGCCGCTGTCAGAGGACGGTGGTCAGTTCGGTGCGGGAGGTGATGTTGAGCTTGGGGTAGGCCTTGTAGAGGTGGTGGGCGACGGTGCGGGGGCTGAGGAAGAGCTGGGCGGCGATGTCGCGGTTGGTGAGGCCCTGGGCGGCGAGGCGGGCGATCTGGAGTTCCTGGGGGGTGAGGGGGGACTGCGGGGTGCCGGTGGGGGTGGCCGGGGCGGGGGTGCCGGTGGCGGAGAGTTCGGTGCGGGCGCGGGCGGCCCAGGAGTGGGCGCCGAGGCGGTCGAAGGTCTCCAGGGCAGCGCGCAGGTGGGGGCGGGCGTCGGTGCGGCGGCGGGTGCGGCGCAGCCATTCGCCGTAGAGGAGGGCGGTGCGGGCCTGTTCGAAGGGGCGGTGGGCCGTCGCGTGCCGGGAGAGGGCGGCGCGGTAGGCGGTCTCGGCGAGTTCGTCGGGGCCGAGCAGGGCCTGGCAGCGCAGGCGGAGGGCCTCGGCCCAGGGGCGGTCGGCGGCGGCCGTCCAGCGGGCGAAGCGCTCGTAGGGTTCGGCGGCGCGTTCGGGGGTGCCGAGGCGGACGGCGGCCTCGACCAGGTCGGGGACGGCCCGGGTGGCGCTGATGTGGTGCCGGTGCGGGCCGGTGGTGAGGGTGTGCAGCCGGTCGGCGGCGTCGCCGGCGCGGCCCTGGCCGAGGTCGAGCAGGGCGAGCGCCCACTGGACCCAGGCCAGGCCGGCCGCGGGGGCGGCGGTCTGCGGGCCGGTGGTGGCGAGGGCGGTCGCGGCGAGTTCGGCGCAGCTGTCGGCGCGGCCGTCCAGCGCGGCCAGGCAGGCGAGCAGCGCGGTGAGTTGGCTGACCCACTGGTGCTGGCCGGTGTCCCGGGCGAGGCCGAGGCCTTCGGTGGCGGTGAGTTCGGCGTCGCGGTGCCGGCCGTGGAAGAGTTCGGCCTCGGCCAGGAAGAACTGCAGGGTGGGCATCACTCCGACGGTGCCCTTGGCGCGGGCTTCTGCGATCAGTTCGGCGGCGAGTTCGACGGTCTCCTCGTCGCGCCCGAGGACCAGGGTGGCGCCGCACAGCTGGACCAGGTCGACCGGGCTGTCGGCCCCTGCCCGGCGGGCGGCCTCCACGGCCTCCCGGACGGGCCGGAGCGGCGTGGCGGGCCGGCCGAGCGCGGGCAGGACGGCAGCGGGCAGGTGGCGGGCGAGCGGGGCGAGGGGGTCGTCGTCGGCGAGCGGCAGGACCGCCAGGCGGTCCAGGACGGCGACCACCGGCTCCTCCCCCGCGTACCAGGCGGCGTGGAAGGCCTGGAGCAGCATCCGGGCGGCGTACATCGGGTCGATGTCGGTGCCGGCGGCGTCGAGCAGCAGCCGGTGGGCGGTCGGGTGCGCGCCGCGCCAGAAGTGCGCGGTGGCCCGGACCTGGTCGAGCAGGGCGTGCGCCAGGACGTTGTCGGTCCGGCCGGAGGCCTCGTCGGCGAGCGCCTCCGCGCGAGCCAACTCGCCCTCCTCGGTGGCGGCTTCGGCGGCCAGGACGAGCCGGCGGGTGGCGCTGTCGCGGTCCGGGGTGAGCCGGGCGGCGCGCTCGTACGCGGCGGCCCCGCCGTGGCCGCCGCGGCGCTCGGCGCGGACGGCGGCGCGCTCCAGCGCGTCGGCGAGGCCCGCGTCGGGACCGGTGGCGGCCAGCGCGAGGTGCCAGGTGCGGCGGTCGCCGTCCGGCAGGGCCCGCGCCACGGCATGATGGACCCTCGTCTTCTGGTGGTGCGGAGCGCGCTGGAGGATCGCGGAGCGCAGCAGGGGGTGCCGGAAGGCGATCCGGCGGTCGGCGGTGACCGTCGCCAGGCCGGACTCCTCGGCGGGAGCGAGGTGTTCGGCGGTGACGCCGAGGACGGCCGCTGCGGGCAGGACGACGTCCAGCGCCCCGCTCTCCTCGGTGGCGGCGACCAGCAGCAGCGTCTGGGTGGCCGCGGGCAGGCCGGTGACCTGGCCGTGGAAGGCGATCAGCAGCCGGCTGGTGAGCGGCAGGCCGCCCGGCGCCGACGTGTGCGGCCCTGCGGCGACCGGGAGTTCGGTGAGCGCGAGCGGGTTGCCGGCCGCCTCGGCGAGCAGCCGGTCGCGCGCGGCGGCGGGCAGGCCGGGGCCGGCCCGCCGGGCCAGCAGCCGGGTGGCGTCGGCCTCGGACAGTGCGGTCACCTGTCGTTCGGGCAGTCCCAGCGGGCGCTCCGCCGCGCCGCCGTCGGCCCCGGGGGCACCACCGGTGCGGGCGGCGAGCAGCAGGGCCACCCCTTCGGCCTGGAGGCGTCGGGCGGCCAGCAGCAGCGCGTCCAGTGAGGCCCGGTCCAGCCACTGCACGTCGTCCATGACGCACAGCAGGGGCTGGTCGGCGGCGAGTTCGGCGAGCAGGCCGAGCGTGGCGAGTCCGACGAGCAGCCGGTCGGCGCGCCCTGCACCGGCGGTCGGGCCATCGGCGGCCGAGCCGCCGTCGACCGGCACGCCGTCGACCGGAGCGCCGTCCGCCCCGTGGCCGCCCGGCCGGCCCTCGTCGGAGAGCCCGAACGCCGCCTCCAGCGCGCGCCGCTGCGGCCCGGGCAGGGCGTCCAGCCGGTCCAGGCCGGGTGCGAGCAGCAGGCTCAGCCCGGCGTACGGCAGCTCGGCCTCGTACTCGACGCCGGCCGCCCGGATCACCCGGAACGACTCCCCCGCCCGCGCCACCGCGTCGTCCAGCAGCGCGGTCTTGCCGATGCCGGCCTCGCCCCGGAACAGCAGCACCCCGCTGCGGCCGGCCCGCGCCGCATCCAACAGACCGTCCACGGCGGCCTGTTCGCCTTCCCTCCCGTACAGCATGCCCCGACCCTACCCACCCGGGCCCGCACCGCCGTCGGCACCGGCAGCGACGCCACTACCGGCACCGGCACCGGCACACCCCGGCACACCCCGGCGGAGGCTACGTACCCCATGCCCATACGTGACGGATTCGCCGCCCGCCGCCCGTCCGTACCGTGGTGAGCACCGGGAACGACCGGGCCAACCACCCACCGGAACACGGGAGATGACGATGACCGAGATCACCACCGCCGCCCTCCAGCAGCTCGCCGAGCGCTACCTCGCGGTGTGGAACGAGACCGACCCGGCGGCCCGCCGCAAGCTGGTCGACGAGGTGTGGGCCGAGGACGGCCGCTACACCGACCCGCTGGCCGCCGTCACCGGCCGGGACGCCGTCGACGCGCTGATCGGCGCCGCCCAGGCCCAGTTCCCGGGGCTGGAGTTCACCCTCGGCCCGGTCGACGCCCACCACGACATCGCCCGCTTCACCTGGAACCTGGGCCCGGCCGGCGCGGAGCCGGTGGTGATCGGCTTCGACGTGCTGGCGGCCACCCCGGACGGCCGGATCGGCGCGGTGTACGGCTTCCTCGACCGCGTACCGGGCGCCTGAGCCGCAAACCGCGTGCCGGGCACCTGAGCCGCAGACCGCCGCGCCGCCCGAGAGGCGGGCCGCCCCCACCGCGCCCGCCCCTCGGCGCCGGACTGCCCCTCGGCGCCGGACTGGCCCTCGCCGCCGGCCTGGCCCTCGCCGCGTACGGCGCCGCGGACGGCAGTGTCCGGTGGCCGGCGCCCGGGATCGCGCTGATCGGCCTGGTCCACTGCGGCGCCGGCGGCCGACCGCCGCCGTAGGCCGCAGCGTCCTCGCCCCGGCGTCGCCGGGGCCGGTGCCCGTGGGCCTGGTCCGGTTCCTGCCGCTGGGAACGCCGCCCGGGGGCCGGTCCCCGCCCGCCCCGGAGCGGCCGTGGCGGGATCCCGGCACGCGGGGCGGGTGGCCGAAGCCCACCCGCCCGTTCCCTTCCCTCCCCCCGATCGGGTTGGATGGTCGGATGAGCGAGGAGAAGAGCGCCGTTCCGGCGTGGGAGCAGCGGTTCAGGGCGGCCCGGGTGTCCCTGCCCGACTGGGCCGAGGACGCCCCCGACCGGGCGTTGTACGTGTCCAACGCGACCGGCACCTACGAGGTCTACGCCTGGGACCGCGCCACCGGCGCCCACCGCCGGGTGACCGACCGTCCGAACGGCACCACCGACGCCGAGCTGTCCCCCGACGGCGACTGGGTCTGGTGGTTCGACGACCACGACGGTGACGAGTTCGGCGTCTGGCGCCGCCAGCCGTTCGCGGGCGGCCCCGACGAGGAGGCCGTGCCCGGCCTCGCCGCTTCCTACTCGGCCGGCCTGGCGCTCGGCCGCGACGGCACCGTGGTCGTCGGCCGCTCCACCGACGAGGACGGCACCACCCTGCACCTGCGCCGCCCCGGCAGCGCCGAGCCGGTCGAGATCTACCGGCACGAGGAGTACGGCGGCATCGGCGACCTCAGCCACGACAGCACCCTGCTCGCCATCGACCACACCGAGCACGGCGACGCGATGCACTCCGCGATCCGGGTCGTCCGCGTCACCGGGGACGGCGGCGTCGAGACCGTCGCCGAGCTGGACGAGGTCACCGGCCGGGACGAGCCGCGCGGCGTCGCCTGCCTGGGCTTCGCGCCGGTCGAGGGCGACACCCGGCTGCTGGTCGCCCACCAGCGCACCGGCCGCTGGGAGCCGATGATCTGGGACGTCGCCACGGGCGCCGAGACCGCTCTCCCGCTGCGCGACGAGCAGGGCCGCGAACTGCCCGGCGACGTCTCCGCGCAGTGGCGCCCCGGCGCCGGTGAGCTGCTGGTGGAGCACGAGTACGAGGCGCGCAGCGAGCTGTTCTCGTACGGGCTCGCCGACGGCCGGCTGACCCGCCTGGACACCCCGCGCGGCACCGTCGGCGGCGCCACCGCCCGTCCGGACGGCACCGTCGAGTACCTGTGGTCCTCCGCCGCCGAGCCCTCCGCCGTCCGTTCCACCGCCGGGACGGTCGTGCTGCGGGCGCCCGGCGCGGTGCCGCCCGGTTCGGTGCCGGTCGAGGACGTCTGGGTGGACGGGCCCGGCGGTCGGGTGCACGCCCTGGTGCAGCGGCCGTCGACGGCCGCCCCGGGCCCGTACCCGACCGTGTTCGAGATCCACGGCGGGCCGACCCACCACGACAGCGACTCCTTCGCCGCCGGTCCGGCCGCCTGGCTGGACCACGGCTTCGCGGTGGTCCGGGTCAACTACCGCGGTTCGACCGGCTACGGCCAGGCCTGGACGGACGCGCTGCACGAGCGGGTCGGCCTGATCGAGCTGGAGGACATCGCGGCGGTCCGCGCCTGGGCCGTCGACAGCGGCCTCGCCGACCCGGCCCGACTGGTGCTCACCGGCGGCAGCTGGGGCGGCTACCTGACCCTGCTCGGCCTCGGCGTCCAGCCCGACAGCTGGGCCCTCGGTGTCGCCGCCGTGCCGGTCGCGGACTACCACACCGCGTACGCCGACGAGATGGAGGCGCTCAAGTCGCTGGACCGCACGCTCTTCGGCGGCACCCCGCAGGAGGTGCCGGAGCGGTTCACCGCCTCCTCGCCGCTGACCTACGTCGAGCAGGTGCGGGTGCCGGTCTACATCAGCGCCGGGGTCAACGACCCGCGCTGCCCGATCCGGCAGATCGACAACTACGTCGAGCGGCTGGAGCAGCTCGGCAAGCCGCACGAGGTGTACCGCTACGACGCCGGGCACGGCTCGCTGGTGGTGGAGGAGCGGATCAAGCAGCTGCGGCTGGAGATCGAGTTCGTCCGGCGGCACCTGGGCGCGGCCGGGAGCGACGCAGACGGAGGGGCGGCGTGAGACGTCCGCTGCTGCTCGCGGGGGTGGCGGTGGCCGGGGCCCTGGTGCTCAGCGGCTGCTCGGGGTCGCGGCCGGAGGTCGCCTCCTGCCCGCCTCCGACCGGCCCGCCGGTGCCGAGCTCCTCGGTCGTCGCGCCCAAGCCGGCCGTGCCGACCACCACCGCACCGCCGACCGGTGCCGTCCCGCCCTCCGGCGCCGTCCCGCCCTCCGGTGCCACGCCGCTCGCCACGGCGACCAGGGCGAGCGCACCGGGCACGGGGACCGCGGGCGGGGTCGCGGGCACGGCCGTCCTGACGGCGGCGTACGAGTCGACCGACCCGGACGGCACCGTCGAGCTCGCCAAGGGTTCGAAGGGGTCCGGCGGCTCCTCGGGTTCCTCGGGTTCCTCCGGCTCGAAGGGCTCCAAGGGGTCGAAGACCGGTCGCACCGTGCACCACCACATCGACCACTACGACTCCGACGACCACAACGGCAGCGGCAACGGCAACGGCCACTGCCACAGCGACCCGACGCCGCTGCCCACCGGCTCGTCCTCCCCGACCCAGCAGCCGCTCCCGACGCCGACACCGGCGGCGCCGACACCGACAGCGCCCCCGCCGGCGGTCAAGCCGACAGCGGCACCGGCCCTGCCGACCAAGCGCTGAGAGCGGGGTCGGAGCAGGACGCGCCGGTCAGTCCAGGACCGGGTCCAGCCCGAGGGCCCGGTCCTGCTCCGCCTCCGCCTCGCGGCGCACCAGGCGGAACCACATGAAGACGACGAACCCGGCGAAGACGAACCACTCCAGGGTGTAGCCCAGGTTCTGGAACGCGCGCAGGGTGAGCCCGTCGCCGCCCTGCGGCTGCACGGTCGGTACCGGGGCCAGCCCGGCGGGCGCGTCGTCGGCGGCCACCCAGCCGTCGTACCAGCCGTCGTACTCCAGCACGTTCAGCAGCGACGCCCGGTTGATCATGCCGAGCTGCCCGGTCGGCAGACCGCCCGCCACCGCGCCGTTGCTGCCCACGGCCTCGTTGGCCTGCAGGCGCCCGGTCACCGTCACGTCTCCGCCCGGCGGCGGTCCGGCGGCGGCCGGGTCCCCGCCCGCCCAGCCGCGCACCACGGCGACGGCGTGACCGTCGGCGGTGCGCAGCGGGGTGAGCACGTAGTAACCCTGCTTGCCGTCCACCACCCGGTTGGGGACGAGCAGTTGGTGCTCGCTGTCGTAGGTGCCGGTCACCGTGACCGTCCTGCCGACGGTCTCCGTGCTCACCTGCGGAGTCGCCTGGTTGAGCAGCGCGTCGATCGGCCGGGCATCACTCGAAGCGGTGACCGCCTGCTTGGTCTCCTGGTGCGTGGACACCCGGTCCTCGAACCGGCCGAGCTGCCAGGAGCCCAGCCACAGGCACACCGCCACGGCGGCCACGGCCACGACGGTGCCGCCGAGCCAGCGCGAAGTCAGGAGGAACCGGTACACACCCCCACGGTAACCATTCCTCACACCCGCCCGGCCCCCGGGCCCCGGGCCACGGCCCCGGCCACGGCGGCCGCCGGCCCGCCGCGACCGCCCGTCGTCACCGCTGCCCGGCGTCACCGCGTCGCCGCCGCCCGCGGTCACCCCGCCGTCGGCGAGCCCGACGGCTGCGGCACCGAACCGCCCAGGTTCTGGACGCCGCCGCGGTAGACGGTGCCGCTGCACGCCACGGGCAGGGTCGCCGTGGCGGCCGCCGGACTGCCGGGAGCGGGAGTGTGGGCGATGGTCACGGAGGACGGTGCGGCGGTCGGACCGCCGGTCGGGGTCGGGGTCGGGCTGGGAGCCGTGCTGGGGCCCGCCGACGGGGACGAGGAGGCCGGCGGGTTGGCGCTGGGCTCGCTGGAGGGGACGGAGGCCGGGGCGCCGGGCTCGATGGCCGGGACGTCCGAGCGCAGGGCCGCCTGGTTGACGCCGCTCGACGGGGTGGTCAGGGTGCCGGAGCCGGTACAGGTCCGGTCGGGGACCCAGGCGAACGGCACCCGGTACCCGGCCCGCGGCGCGAGCACCGGGGGCTCCCCGTCCATCGCGGGCAGGCCGGCCGCCGGGTCGCCCGGCGCGTGGTCGGCGGTGCGGATGCGGCCGCGGTCGCCGCCGCTGACGGCGGTGACCGCCACCGAGCCCGGCCCGCCGAGCCGGCAGCTGCGCACGGAGACGTTGTAGACGGTGAACGAGCCGTAGATCCGCCCGTCGCCGTCGGCCGTGCCGACCTGCGCGACGCCTTCGCCGAGGTCCGTCCGGGTGCAGAGCGGGACGATGCCGCCGTCGCCGGCCCCGGAGGTCCCGGAGGGCGCGACGCCGCCGTCGGTTTGCGTCAGCCCGCCGCCGGGGGTGTGCGGGGCCGCGGCCGTACCGGTCGGCGAGGTGGCGGCGCCGGTGCCGCCCGCGCCCGTCTGCGTGGCCGCCCCGGTGCCGCCGGCGGTACCGGCGGCACCGCTGGGGGACGCGGCGGCCGGGCTCTTGGCGTCGGCCGAGCCGGGACCGCCGGAGAGACCGAGGTGTTCCCCCTCGTGCAGGACGGGCAGGCCGATCGCGACGGCGAAGGCGAGTGCGGCCGCCCCGGTCCAGGCGCCGCGCCGGGCGGCCCGGCGGCGGGGCACGGCCCGCCGGATCCGCGGCAGCCCGCCCACGGCGGGCTGGATGCCGGAGACGGCGCCGTGCAGGCGCTCGCGCAGCGCCCGTTCGTCGGCGGACAGGTCCAGGAGCTCCGGGACCTCACCCGCGGGGCCGTTCGCACCGGGCTTCCCGGCCGCGTTCGGACTGGACGCGTGCGGACTCGGTGCGTCCGGACTCGGTGCGCGCGCACCCGGCGACTTCGACTCGGGCGCCGTCGGCTCGGACGCGTTCGGCTCGGGCGCCGTCGGCTCGGGCGCGTGCTGCTCGGGCGCCGTCGGCTCGGGCGCCGTCGACTCGGGCGCCCCGTCGACCGGTCGCCGACGGCCGTCGTCCGCCTCAGCCATGTCCGGCCTCCATCTGGACGCGGAGGGCGGCGAGTCCGCGGGAGCCGTAGGCCTTCACCGAGCCGAGCGAGATGCCCAGGGTCTCGGCGACCTGCGCCTCCGTCATGTCCACGAAGTAACGCAGCACCAGAACCTCCCGCTGACGGCGTTGCAGACCACGCAGCGCGGCCTTCAACTGGTCGCGCTCCAGGGCATCGTAGGCACCTTCTTCTGCACTGGCCATGTCAGGCATGGGCTTCGGCAGCAGTCGCAGCCCGAGGATGCGGCGGCGCAGCGTGGACCGGGACAGGTTGACGACCGTCTGCCGCAGGTAGGCCAGGGTCTTCTCGGGCTCGCGCACCCTGCGCCGGGCGGCGTGCACCCGGATGAACGCCTCCTGGACGACGTCCTCGCACGTGGAGAGGTCGTCCAGGAGCAGTGCCGCGAGCCGCAGCAACGAGCGGTAGTGCGCCTGGTAGGTCTCGGTGAGCAGGTCCTCGCTGGTACCCGCGTCGGTACCGGCGCCGGAGTCCGCCGCACCGCGTGCGGCCGCCGTCATCTGGTCTTCTTCCGGCCTACTCGCAGGCCACGGGGCGCGCGACGGGAAGGGCACCGCGGCTCTCGCCGGGATGCCCGCCCTTGCCCCCACCATCACGTTCGCCACGCACGTTGGACACTCGATCCCCTGTCATGGTTGCCCGGCTCGGGGCCCATTCTTCCGCATCGGCGGAAGAGGCCTCCAGGGGATTCCCCCGGGATTCCGGACAGATTGTGTCGAGGAGCGAACACAGGTATGGACACAGCTGTGGACACAAGCGGGCACTTCGGAACGCGCGAGGGCCCCGGGACCTAGTACTCCGGCTTCTCCGGCCCCGTCGGCCCCGTCGGCCCCGTCGGCTCAGCCGTCGCCGCCGCGTCCGGCTCCGCGTCCAACTCCGCGTCCACCGGCTCGCCCGCCGTCAGCTCCGCCGCCACCAGCTCGGCCAGCTGCACCAGGTTGAGCGCCGACCCCTTGCGCAGGTTGTCCCCGCACAGGAAGAGGTCCAGCGCGTCCGGCTCGTCCAGCGCCCGCCGGACCCTCCCGACCCAGACCGGGTCCGTCCCGACCACGTCGTTCGGCGTGGGGAACTCGCCGGCCGCCGGGTCGTCGTAGAGCACCACGCCGGGCGCGTCCCGCAGGATGTCCTGCGCGTGCTCCTGGGTGACCTCGCGTTCGAACCGCGCGTGCACGGCCAGCGCGTGGGTGCGGACGACCGGGATGTGGACGCAGGTCGCCGAGACCTTCAGGGCGGGCAGGCCGAGGACCTTGCGGGACTCGTCGCGGATGCCCGTCTCCTGGGCGGACCAGCCGCCCTCGCGCAGCCCGCCGGTCCAGGGCACCGCGTTGAGCACCAGCGGGGCGGCGAACGGCCCCTGATCGGCGATCAGCGCGCGCAGGTCACCGGTCTGCCGGCCGACGGCGGCACCCGCCACCAGCCCGGTCTGCGCGCGCAGCGCCGCCTCGCCGTCGCGGCCCTCGCCGTCGGCGGCCTGGTAGGAGGCGACCACGAGCTGCGCCAGCCCGTACTCGGCGTGCAGCGCCCCCACCGCGGCGATCATCGCGAGGGCGGTAGCGGCCGGACTGGCGACGATGCCGCGCGGGCGGATCCGCAGCGCGGCCGCGTTGACCTCCGGGACGACCAGCGGCACGTCCTCGGCGGTGCGGAAGACGGCCGAGCCGTCGATCACCACGACGCCCTTGGCCGCCGCGATCGGCGCCCACTGCGCCGAGACCGGGTCGGGGACGGCGAACACCGCCACGTCGATGCCCGCGAAGGCCTCCTCGGCCAGCGGGACGACCTCGACGGCCTCCCCGCGCACCACCGCCTTGCGGCCGGCCGAGCGCGGGGAGGCGACGAGTCGGATCTCGCCCCAGACGTCCTGGCGGAGGGAGAGCAGCCCGAGCAGCGCCTCACCGACCGCGCCGGTGGCGCCGACGACGGCGAGGTTCGGACGCCGGGTCATCGCCCGGCGCCCCGGCAGGACCCGGTGGCCCGGCCCCGCGTCCGGGTCATCGCCCGGTGCCGCCGTAGACGACGGCCTCGTCGCTCTCGCTGTCCAGGCCGAAGGCGCTGTGGACGGCGCGGACGGCCTCCGGCACGTCGTCGGCACGGGTGACCACCGAGATGCGGATCTCCGAGGTGGAGATCAGCTCGATGTTGACGCCCGCGGCGGACAGCGCCTCGAAGAAGGTCGCCGTGACGCCCGGGTTGGAGCGCATGCCGGCGCCGACCAGCGAGATCTTGCCGATCGCGTCGTCGTAGCGCAGCGACTCGTAGCCGATGCCCGCCTTGACCCGGCCCAGCGCGTCGATGGCCTTCTGGCCCTCGGTCTTGGGCAGGGTGAAGGAGATGTCGGTCAGGCCGGTCGACGCGGCGGAGACGTTCTGCACCACCATGTCGATGTTGACCTCGGCGTCGGCGATGGCGCGGAAGATGCGCGCCGCCTCGCCCGGCTTGTCGGGCACGCCGACGACGGTGACCTTGGCCTCGGAGGTGTCGTGGGCGACTCCGGAGATGATGGCCTGCTCCATCTCGCCCCCTTCGGGCTTGTTCGGGTTGTCGTTGCTGACGATCGTCCCGGGAAGACCCGAGAAGGACGAGCGTACGTGAATCGGGATGTTGTAGCGACGGGCGTACTCGACACACCGATCGAGCAGCACCTTGGAGCCCGACGAGGCCAGCTCCAGCATGTCCTCGTAGGCGATCCAGTCGATCTTGCGGGCCTTCTTCACCACGCGCGGGTCGGCGGTGAACACGCCGTCCACGTCGGTGTAGATCTCGCAGACCTCGGCGCTGAGC
The DNA here is from genome assembly GCF_042798815.1 of Kitasatospora sp. NPDC057738. Taxonomy (NCBI): domain Bacteria; kingdom Bacillati; phylum Actinomycetota; class Actinomycetes; order Kitasatosporales; family Streptomycetaceae; genus Kitasatospora; species Kitasatospora sp. NPDC057738. The sequence goes on from NZ_JBHVJT010000100.1 coordinate 27,715, forward strand.
GCGGCGGCGAGCGCCACGGCGGTGGTGTCCGAGCCGCCCCGGCCCAGCGTGGTGATGTCCTTGCTGGTCTGGGAGACGCCCTGGAAACCGGCCACGATCGCGATGTTGCCCTCGTCCAGGGCGGTGCGGATGCGGCCGGGCGTCACGTCGATGATGCGCGCCTTGTTGTGGACGGAGTCGGTGATGACACCGGCCTGGCTGCCCGTGAAGGACTGTGCCTCGTGCCCCAGGGATTTGATCGCCATGGCCAGCAGCGCCATGGAGATGCGCTCTCCAGCGGTCAGCAGCATGTCGAACTCACGGCCGGCAGGCAGCGGTGACACCTGCTCCGCGAGTTCGATGAGCTCGTCCGTCGTGTCGCCCATCGCGGACACCACGACGACGACCTCATGGCCGGCCTTCTTGGTGTCAACGATCCGGCGGGCCACGCGCTTGATGCCTTCGGCATCCGCAACGGATGAGCCGCCGTACTTCTGCACGACAAGGCCCACGTGCGCTCCTCGACTCGAAGTCTTCTCCGGGGGCTCCGGGCCCCCGTACCCCCCTGGGAAGAGGGGGGTGCGGTCGTCGTCAGTCTACCGAGCAGGGGTGCTCCGACCGGCGCTTTCCATATGGTGAGACGGTAGTTTCAGCACGTGAGCGGCCGTGCGGGTGGCTCCGCCGTCAGGTCTGCGGGCGATTCGGTACGGCTCCGAAGAATCGCCGGATCGGGGGACGGCGATCCGGCCGGATTTCTTTTCCGGCCGGGACGCTGAGGCATTCGTCACAATCCGAGAGGGCCGTCGCGGAATACCGCCCACCGGCTGCCGCCGACCGCCTAACGCCCGAGGCCGAGCTCGGCCGCCATCAGGTCGCCCGCCTGCTGTTCGAGCTGCTCGTCGGTGAGCCCGTCGTCGTCGGTGTCCGCGCCGTCCGGCACCGCGCCGAGCGGGCTGTCCAGCCGGACGTGGGCGATCAGCGACTGCAGGGCCCGCAGCACCGCCGTGCAGGTCGTGCCCCAGTTGGAGAGGTACGAGAACTGCCACCACCACAGCGCCTCGCTGATCCGGCCCTCGCGGTAGTGGGTCAGCCCGTGCTGGAGCTCGCTGACCACGCCGGCCAGGTCGTCCGAGATCCGGAAGGCGTTGGGCTTCTCCGGCGGGCCGTACGGGTCGAAGACCTCGTGGTAGACGTCGATCGGCGCGAGCAGCTCGGCGAGGCGCTCGCGCAGCTGCTCGCCGTCCGGCTCGGGACCGGCGTCGGGCTCGAAGCGGTCCTCCGGGACGACGTCCTCGATCGCACCCAGCCGGCCGCCGGCCAGCAGCAGCTGCGAGACCTCCAGGAGCAGCAGCGAGACCGCGCTGCCGGGCTCGTCGCCCTTGGCGACCTCGGTGACGGCGAGCACGAAGCTCTCCACCGAGTCGGCGATCTGCACGGCGAAGTCGTCCGGCTCCGAGCCGTGACCGTGGATGTGCGGGGCGTGCGCCCCCGGTTCCCCGTGGGACTGCTGGTGGGGGGTGTGGGGCTGCTGGTTGATCGTCCGGTCAGACATCGAGCAGTCGTCTCCCTTCGAAGGCGCGACCGAGGGTGACCTCGTCCGCGTACTCCAGATCCCCGCCGACGGGCAGGCCGCTCGCCAGACGGGTCACCTTCAGGCCCATCGGCTTGCAGAGCCGGGCCAGGTAGGTGGCGGTCGCCTCCCCCTCCAGGTTGGGGTCGGTGGCCAGGATCAGCTCGGTGACCGTGCCGTCCGCGAGGCGCGACAGCAGTTCGCGGATGCGCAGGTCGTCCGGGCCGACGCCCTCGATGGGGCTGATCGCGCCGCCCAGCACGTGGTAGCGGCCGCGGAACTCGCGGGTGCGCTCGATGGCGACGACGTCCTTGGACTCCTCGACCACGCAGATGACGGCGAGGTCGCGGCGCGGGTCCAGGCAGACCCGGCACTGCTCGGCCTCCGCGACGTTGCCGCAGACCGCGCAGAAGCGGACCTTGTCCTTGACCTCCAGCAGTGCGTGGGCCAGCCGGCGCACGTCGGTCGGGTCGGCCTGCAACACGTGGAAGGCGATCCGCTGGGCGCTCTTGGGCCCGACGCCGGGCAGCCTGCCCAGTTCGTCGATCAGGTCCTGAACCACGCCCTCGTACAACGTCGCGCCTTCCCTCGGATGGTCGATGGTGCCGTATGCCCGGTGGTGGCCGGTGACGGCCGGTGGTGGCCGGTGACGGCCGGTGGTGACCGGTGACGGCCTGCTGGTCCGTGGTGGCCTGGCGGCCGGTGGTGGCCTGGCGGCCGGTGGTGGCCTGACGGCCGGGTAGTGGACGACCGGTGGTACCGGACGGCCGGTGGTGCTCCGGTGCCATCATCCAACGAATCGGGCGTCGGACACAGCGCCCGACGCCCGACTCCCACATAAATCACATAGGTCTGTCGTCTGAACTTCAGACCTTCTGGAACGTAGAGCCGACGTTAGAACGGCCGACGCTAGAACGGCAGGCCCGGGATGCCGCCGCCCAGGCCCTGGGTCAGCGGGCCCATGCGCTCGGCCTGCATCTTCTGCGCGGTCTGGTTGGCGTCCCGGACGGCCGCCAGGATCAGGTCGGCCAGCGTCTCGGTGTCCTCCGGGTCCACGGCCGCCGGGGCGATGGTCAGCGCCACCAGCTCACCGGCACCGGTCACCGTCGCCTCGACCAGGCCGCCGCCCGCCGAACCGTTCACCTTCGTCTCGGCCAGCTCCTGCTGGGCCTTGGCGAAATCCTGCTGCATCTTCTGCGCCTGCTTCAGCAGCTGCTGCATGTTGGGCTGGCCACCACCGGGGAACACGGCTGTCTCCTTGCTGTCACGGCTGTCTTGCGGTGCTTCGTTCGTCACCGCCGAGCCTACGTGCTGCCCACCGCTCCGGGGCCCGGACCGGGGCCCGGCTCCGGGGCGGCTCAGGGTCGGCCCGGGGACGGCGCCGGGGCTCAGGCCCGGGACGGCGCCGTTGCACGCGGGCGGGGTCCGGGGCCCGGCTCAGGAGCCCTGGTGGTGGATCTCCTCCAGCACCGTCGCGCCCAGCTCGCGGATGATCAGCTCCTGCCCGGAGAACACGTCCTCCTTCAGGTCCGGATCGTCCGCCTCCGGGATGTCGTCCTCCGGGGCCACCGACCGCACCGGACGGGCCTGCGCGGCCTGGACCGGCGGAGCCTGCACCGGCGCGGGCTGCACGGGCGGCGCCTGGACGGGCGCCGGCGCGGCCTGGACCGGCGGAGCCTGCACGGGCGCCGGGGCGGGCGCGGGCATCGACGGCGCGGCCGCCGCCGGGCGCGCCGGGGCTCCCCAGCCCCCGCCGCCCTGGGCACCGCCGCTCGGCGCCCCGCCACCCGGGCCGCCGGCACCGCCGGACGGGTCGACGATGCACTCGATCCGCCAGTCCACACCCAGCGCCTCGGCCAGCGCGGCGCGCAGCACGTCGTCGCTGTTGCTGCCGACGAAGCTGTCCCGGGCACCGGCGTTGATGAAGGACACCTGGAGCACGCTGCCGTCGAACCCGGCCACCTGGCCGTTCTGGCTGAGCAGGATCCAGGTGAAGCGGCGACGGTTCTTCACCGCCTCCAGGATCTGCGGCCACAGCTGCCGCACCTGCGCGGCGCCCTGCTGCGCGGACGCCGACGGCTGCCCGCCGGGAGCCGCCGCCGGGGCGGGGGCCGGAGCGGGCACGGGAGCGGGAGCCGCCTGGACCGGGGCCGGGGCCGCCTGCGGCTGCGCCGCGGGGGGCGTCGCCGGAGCCGCGGCGGGGGCGCCACCGGCGGGCGGGAAGCTGCGCGGGATCGGCCAGGCACCCGG
>NZ_JBHVJT010000101.1:0-9927 GCF_042798815.1 Kitasatospora sp. NPDC057738
GAGCCCTGGGCCCCCGCCCCTCATTGGGGGGGGCTCCTGTGTGGCATGTGCACCTGCCCCCTCCCCCCCCCCCCTCTTCCCCCCCCGTCCCCCCCCCGGTGCCGCCGGGGGGTGGCCCTCGTAGGCCCGGCCGGCGGGCAGCACGGTGACGGCGGTGGTCGGGGCGCCGGCGCCGGTGTGCAGGTCGGCGCAGACGCCCTCGCCGTGCAGCGGGGCGACCAGCGTCGGCGGCGCCTCCGGGAGCCCCGGGGGCGGCGGTCCGCCGGGCGCGGTGTGCCCGGCGAGGTCCAGGGCGCCGATCGGCGCGGGCGCCGGGGCCGCGCTGCCGTACGCCTCCTTCTGGGTGCGCGGGTCACCGAGCAGCAGGGCGTACAGGGTCGGGGTGAGCGGGGCGAGGCCGTCCTTGGTGAGCAGGTAGTGCGCGCCGCCGGGGGCCTCGAAGAGCTGGCCGATCCGGGTCGGCTTCCCGCCCAGCGCCGGGCCCGCCTCGCCGCGCCGGGCGACGGCGGGCGCCGCGAGGTCGGGCCCGGCCGGCAGCGCGTTCAGCACCCCGGCCGGCACCGGGAACGGCGTCGCACCGCCGTAGCCGAGCGCCTGGAGCGCCTGGTTGGCGGTGTCGACGCGCAGCCGCTGGCCCTGCCAGAGCAGATGCGTCGAACCGTCCGGGGCGGCGACCAGCAGACCCTGGCCGGGCGCCAGCGCCCGCCCCTCGGCCGCCGGGTCCACCAGCAGGGCGAGCTTCGGCACCGGGGTGCCGGCCGGGCCTGGCTGGGCGGTGGCGCAGACCAGCCAGGTGCCGCCCGCCAGGTCGGCGGCCGGCGGCAGCCCGTCCGGGGCGCCGACGATCCCGACCGGGGCGCCGCGCGGCGCGTCCGCGATCGACGCCCGGCTCACCTGCCGCACTGTCATCTGCTCACCGGCCAGCAGCCTGGCGCTGGTGTCGTTCAGCACCGGGTGCAGCTGCCCGCCGATGGACAGGTACCGGGCACCGGTCTCCTCGACCACCACCAGCGTGCCGGGCTTGGCCCAGCCGTCACCGCCACCGGGCCGGATCACCCCGTACACCGTGACGCCCAGCCCGATCAGCACCCCCACCGCCAGGCCCGTCATGGTGCCCCGGGTGGTGCGCCCGGTGGGGGTGTCCGGCGCGTCGGGCTCCGCCCGCAGCATGCCCGAGGCCAGCCTGCTCATCACGAACAGGTGTGCCTGCACCTGGTCGCGTCGGGACTGCATCCAGTTCCTCCCCGGTTCCTCACGGACGCACCCGCTGCTTCGCGGCCGCACCGCTGCGCGCGCCCACTACGGTCCTACGGCCCCCCGCACCGGCCGGGTTCACCGCCGCCGCCCGGGCCCACCGGGGCGGGGCGGGGTGCACCAGGACGGGGCCGGGCGCGCCAGGACCGGGCCGGCCCCCGCCCGTCACTCGCATCGGCGCCGCGAAGTGGCATGCCCGGGGTGCCTGGCCGAGGCTGGGGCGGGGGTCCCGCCTCAGAGGGGTACGGTGCCGATGTTCGAGACGAGCTTTGCCTTCCCGCGTTCGCTGGAGGAACCCGTGGCCGGCGCCCGGGGCCGGGTGGCGGTGGTCGGGGCGGGCGTCTCCGGGCTGGTGTGCGCCTACGAGCTGCAGCGCCGCGGGTTCGACGTCGTCGTGTACGAGCGGGCGAACCGGCCGGGCGGGCGGGTGCGCACCCACCGCTTCTGGGACGGCACCCACGTGGACCTCGGCGCCATGCGCATCCCCGGCAACCACCACTGCGTGCTGCACTACGTCTCCCGGTTCCGGCTGGCGACCCGCCCCTTCGTCAACGCCAACCCGCACGCCTACTACCACCTTCGCGGCCGGCGGGCCCGGGTGCAGGACGTCGCGACGCTGTTCCCCGCGTACGAGCTGCGCCCGGCCGAGCGGCAGCCCCCGGGCCCGGTGCTGGACCACCTGCTCGGCTCGGTGTGGCGCACCCTGACCGTGGAGCAGCAGCGCCGCACCCTGGAGGGCCATTGGGACGACCCGGCGCTGGAGCGGGCGGCCTCGGTGTCGCTGTGGCAGTTCGTCCACGAGCACCTGTCGCAGGACGCCTGGGACCTGGTCGGCCACGCCACCGGCCTCGCCCACTACGAGCAGTCCTCGCTGCTGGAGGTGCTGGTCGACTACTTCGGCCTGTTCCACCGCGGGCAGGTCGAGCTGGTCGACGGGCTGGAGGCGCTGATCCACGCCTTCGTCGGCTCGCTGCGCCCCGGCACGCTGCGGCTCTCCACCCAGGTCGACGAACTGACGCTGACCACGGACGGCGTCCGGCTGCACGGCCGGCGGATCGGCGCCCGGCTGCACGAGGACGTCGACTACGTGGTGTGCTGCGTCCCGGCGCCCGCGCTCGACCGGATCACCGTCACCCCGGGCCTGCCGCACGCCCAGCGGCACGCCATCCGCGGCATCAGCTACGCGAGCAGCATCAAGACCGTCCTGCACCTCACCCGCCGCCGCTGGGAGCTGGAGGACGGCATCCACGGCGGCGGCAGCTTCACGGACCTGCCGATCCAGCAGTGCTGGTACCCGTCGGACAACGCGGTGCGGGCGAAGAAGGACGGGGTCAACGGCGGTTCCGGCCCCCGCTGGGCGGTGCGCGACCCGCTGCGCTCGGCCGAGCCGACGGCCCTGCTCGGCGCGTACCTGTGGGGTGCCAACGCCCGCCGCTTCGCCGCACTGGAGCCGGCGGACCGGGACGCGCTGGTGCTGGACTGCCTGGAACGGCTCCACCCGGGCATCACGGGGGACGTGGACGACATCGTGCACTGCAACTGGGACGTGCAGACCGGCATGGGCGGCGGCGCCTTCGCCCACCTGACGCCCGGCGAGCACACCCGCTACCTGTCCGTGCTCGGCTCCCCGCACCCGGCGGGGCAACCGCGGATCTTCTTCGCCGGCGAGCACCTGTCCGGCGCCCACGCCTGGTGCCAGGGCGCGGCGCAGTCCGCCCTGGGCGCGGTGGGCGCGCTGCTCGACCGGGCCGGGCACCCCCGGGTCGCCACCCGGGTGGGGGCGGTGTGACGGAGGACGAGGCCGGTCCGGCTCCGGACCCCGCCCCGGCGCCGGACCTCGCGGACCCGGACCCGACGGACCCGGACCCCGCCGCGGACCCCGCCGCGGGCCCTGGCCCGGCTTTCGGCCGGGCCGAACTGCTGGCCCCGTTCCGGCCCGGCCGCGGCGAACTGATCGGCATCGAGGTCGAGTGCGGCCTGGTCGACCCGGTCACCGGACTGGCCGCCCGCTACGACGGCGAGCGCGGCGTGCTGGCCGTCCTGGAGGCCGTGCTGGCCAGGTGGGGCGGCGAGCGGCAGGAGGACGCCGGACGGCTCACCGGGGTCCGGCTCCCGGACGGCAGCCAGATCACCCTGGAGCACGGCGGCCAGATCGAGTACTCCTCGACGCCCGTCCCGTCCGTGGCCAAGGCGGTGGACGACATGCGCGCCGCCCTGGAGCAACTCGCCGAGCTGGTCGGCCGGTTCGGCCTCGCCCTGCTGCCCGGCGCCTACCTGCCCTTCGACCGGCTCGCCGACATGCGGTGGGTGCCGATGACCCGGGGCGCCATCATGCGGGACTACTTCACCGGGCTCGGCGAGCCCGGCAGCCGCGCCCGGTACGTGATGGCCCTGTCGCTGTCCACCCAGGTCACCCTGGACTACCTCTCCCCCGCCGACTTCACCCGCAAGCTGCGGATGCAGACCGCCGCCGCCCCGGTGGTCTCCGCCCTGCTCGTCAACTCGCCGCTGCAGGAGGGAAGCTCCTCCAGCGGACGGCTGTCCCACCGGTGCTGGGCCTGGCTGCGGATGGACCCCCGCCGGGGCGGAGTGCTGCCGCCCGCGCTGCGCCCCGACGTCACCGTCGGGTCCGTCGTCGACTGGGCGCTCGACATCCCGCTGATCCACTACCGCACCCCGGACGGCCGCTACCACCCGGCTCCACCCGGGCGCACCTTCGCCGAACTGCTCCGGCACGGCTACCCGGACGGCTCGCGGCCGACCCCGGCCCACTGGAGGTCCCACCTCAACCAGCTCTGGACCAGCACCAGGGTCCGCGACACCCTGGAACTGCGCGCCTCGGACGGCCCGCCGTACCCGTTCGTCCCGGCCGTCCCCGCGCTCTGGGCCGGACTCAGCTACCACCCCGCCTCCCTCTCCGCCGCCTGGGAGCTGCTCGGCCGCTACACCCTGCACGACCACCGGGCGGCGCTCGCCGAGCTGCCCGCCCTCGGCCTGGCCACCCGCCTCGGCGGCGACCCGGTCCGCCCGCTGGCCGCCGAGCTGCTGCGGCTGGCCCGGGCCGGCCTCGCCGCCCGGATCGCGGCCGGCCTCGAACCGCCGCACGTGCTCGGGTACCTGGACCCGCTGGAGGAGATCCTCGCCACCGGACGGACCTTCGCCGAGCAGTGCCGCGAGCGCTGGCACGGGGACCTGCGCCGCGACCCGGCCCGCTACGTCGCCGCCTACCGGGTCTGACGCCCCGGCGGACCCCCGGCGCCCCCCGGCGGACACCTCCGCGTCAGCAGTTCGTCAGCGCGGTGTCAGCAGCCCGTCAATCCGGGCCGCGGCGGCCGCGAACCGGCGGAAGCTGGACGGACCGCACCTGCACGACCCGCAGGTCCTCCCGGAGGTGAGCCGCATGTCCGTCCTCGCTGGGTTCCGTTCCGTCGTCCCCGACGTGCCCCGCCACGGCCACGGCCTGCGCACCGCCGTCGCGCGGGTGCTGGACCGGCTGGCCGCCAGCCCGCTCGACAACACCGTGCTCGGCGCGATCGGTACGCCCCGCCCGGCCACCCGCCCGTCCACCCGCCCGTCCGGCCTGCGCGCCCGGTGGCGCCCCGCGCCCCGGCCGGACGGCACCACCGCCCTCGAAGCCACCTGGCACCCGGACCGCTGACACCGCCCGACAGCCGCCCGAGCGGCGGTCCGGACGACCGTCCGAGCGGCGGTCCGCGCCCGGCGGCGGCCCGGCTCGGACCGCCATTCGGCGCAGCGCTCCCCCGCACGGCACGGCCCCGGCCCGGGGTGCGCGCCTATGGTGGGCGAATGACCGATCGTCGGACCGCCCGGCCCGGCATCGCCCGGGTGGGGCACCTCGTCGCCGCCGCCGCTTTCGCCGTCTGCATGGCGGGCACCACCCTGCCCACCCCGCTGTACGGGCTGTACCAGGAGAAACTCGGCTTCTCCGAGCTGACGGTGACGGTCGTGTTCGCCGTGTACGCCTTCGGTGTCATCGGCGTCCTGCTGCTGATCGGCAACGTCTCGGACTCCGTCGGCCGCCGGCCCGTGCTGCTCTGCGGGCTGGTCTGCTCGGCGGCCAGCGCCGTGGTCTTCCTCACCGCGGACAGCGTCGCCCTGCTCTGCCTGGGCCGCCTGCTGTCCGGGTTCTCGGCCGGCCTGTTCACCGGCACCGGGACGGCGTACGTGCTGGAACTCGCCCCGCCCGGGCACCGGGCCCGCGCGGGCTTCGTCGCGACCGCCGCCAACATGGGCGGGCTCGGCTGCGGGCCACTGCTGTCGGGCGTGCTCTCGCAGTACGCGCCCAACCCCCTGGTCCTGCCGTTCGTCGTGCACCTGGGGCTGCTCGCCGTCTCGTTCGCGCTCACCTGGCTGCTGCCCGAGACGGTCGCCGGGGCCCGCCCGCTGCGCACGGCCCGGCCCGACCGGCCGTCCCTGCCGCCGGAGGTCCGGCGGGTGTTCGTACCGGCCGCGGTCGCCGCCTTCGCCGGCTTCTCCCTGCTGGGCCTGTTCACCTCGGTCAGCCCCGCCTTCCTCGCCGTCGACCTGGGGGTCCACAACCGCGCGGTGATCGGCCTGGTGGTCTTCACGGCCTTCTTCGCCTCCACCCTCGGCCAGCTCCTGGTGCCCCGGCTCGGCACCGCCCGGGCGATCCCGCTGGGCTGCCTGGTGCTGATCGCCGGGATGGCCCTGCTGGCCGCCTCGCTCGCCCGGGAGACCGTGCTCCCGCTGGTGCTCAGCGCCCTGGTGGGCGGCGCCGGGCAGGGCATGGGCCTGCGCGGGGCGGTGGGCGAGGTGGCCGCGGCCGCTCCCGCCGAGCACCGCGGCGGCGCCCTGTCGGCGCTGTTCGTGGTCGCCTACTTCGGCATCTCGGTCCCGGTCATCGGGGTGGGCCTGCTCACCGGACCGCTCGGTCTGGCCCACGCGGGTCTGGTCTTCGCCGCCTGCATGGCCGTGCTCGCCGCCGCCTCCGGCGTCTACCTGCTGCGCCAGGCGCGCCGCGTCGGGAGCTGACCCCCGCGCGCCCCCGCGCGCCCCCGTACGCGCCCGTCGCGCGCCGCCCGCGCACGCCCGCCGGGTGCCGCCCGCACCCGCTTGCCGCGCGGGCCGGGTGCCGATAGACACGATCCAGACACGTTGCGTGACACCCGGAGGTCCCCGCCATGAGCGTGACGAACCGCTACCTGGACGCCTGGGAGGGCTTCTGGCGCGATGCGCCCGAGGAACCGGGCGCGGTGATCTGGGACGCCGAACCGGCCCTCGGCGCCGAACGCCACCTCACCCTGTTCCGCCCCCACCTGGCCGACCCCGCGCTGCCCGTCGTCGACCTGGGCTGCGGCAACGGCACCCAGACCCGCTTCCTCGCCGAGCACTTCCCGCTCGCCCTCGGGGTCGACCTGTCCGCCGCCGCGGTGGACCGCGCCCGGCGCGGCGACCCCGCCGGGCGGGCCGAGTTCACCCGCTTGGACGCCACCGACGCCGAGGCCGTCCGGGCCCTCCACCGGCGCCTCGGCGACGCCAACGTGTACGTGCGCGGGGTGATCCACCAGAGCGAGCCGGCCGACCGCCAACGCGTGGCCGAAGGCATTCGCATCCTGCTCGGGGCCCGCGGCCGGGCCTTCGTGTTCGAGCTCGCCGAGGCGGCCAAGGGCGTGCTGGAGGCGCTGGTCCGCGGCCCGTCCGGCCCGCCCCCGAAGCTGCGCCCCGTGTTCGCCCACGGACTCGCCCCCGCCGAGGTCGCCGACGCGGTCTTCCCCGAGCTGTTCCGCGCGGCCGGACTCGACGTCCTCGCCACCGGTGAACTGCCGCTGGCCACCACCGAGTCCGCCCCCGACGGCGCCCGGATCGAACTGCCCGCGCACTGGCTGGTCGCCGGGCCGCGCGGGTCCGCGCCGCTCTGAGCCCGGCGCGGCCGACCGTCCCTACTCGGGCCGGATGTTCAGGTTGCCGCGCAGGACGTTCGCCGGGTCGTAGGCCTTCTTCACGGCCGCGAGCCGGGCGTAGCGCTCCGGGCCGTAGATCTCCCGCGCCTTCCGGTCGCCCTCGCCCTGGACGTAGTTGGCGTACGCCCCGCCGGTGCCGAAGGCCTCCAGGCCCTCCACCGTCGCCCGCGACCAGGCGATGTGCTCCGCGTCGCGCGCCGGGTCGGTCCAGTGCGCCTCCGCCGTCACCTGGTAGGGGGCGGCGCGGCCGGGGAAGGCGGAGTCCTCCTCGGGGACGTCCGCGATGGCCCCGCGCAGGAACTCGAAGTCGATCGAGCAGAGCGCGGACGGGTTGGCCCTGGTCGCCTCGACCAGCCGGGCCACGGCCTCGGGCGAAAGATCCTGGAGGTAGCGGGACTTGACGAAGTACCGGTCGCCCTTGGGCTCGCTGCTGTCGCCGAGCGCCTGCAGCTGCGGGTAGGTCATGGGGATGCTGACGCGGGCCGCGGGCGCGACCTCCCGGTAGAGCGCCTCGGTCTGCGCCCGGCCCTCCTCCGGGTCCCCGGTCCACACCGCCAGGAGCAGCAGCGCGTGCCGCCCCCGCAGGTGCTCCGGTATCCACTCCTGCTCGCCCGCGCGCTTCAGCCCGCCGACGACGTGCAGGCCGGCCGGCTGCCGCGCGGTGTACGCCCGGTAGGCGGCCAGGGCCTCGGGGACGTCGTCCAGCGCGTGGACGCCCATGCTGAAGAGCGCCGGTCCGACCGGGCGCAGCCGCAGCGTGAAGCGGGTGACCACGCCGAAGTTCCCGCCGCCTCCGCGCAGCGCCCAGAGCAGTTCGGGGTGGCTCTCCTCGGTGGCCTCGACCAGCGAGCCGTCGGCGAGGACGACCTCGGCGGCGAGGATGTGGTCGCAGGTCAGGCCCCAGCGGCGGGCGAGCCAGCCGTATCCGCCGCCGAGGGCCAGTCCGCCCAGGCCGGTGTGGGAGATGACGCCGGCGGGGCAGGCCAGTTCGTACGGCGCGGTGGCCCGGTCGAGGTCGCTGAGCAGGCAGCCGCCCTGGGCCTCGGCGGTGCGGGCCTCCGGGTCGACGGTGACGGCGCGCATCGGCGACAGGTCGATCATCAGCGCGCCGTCGGCGACGGCGCTGCCGCCGACGTTGTGGCCGCCGCCGCGGACGGTGACGTCGAGGCCGTGGGCCGCCGCGTGGCGCAGCGCCTCGCTCACGTCCGCCGCGGTGCGGCAGCGGGCGATGCGGGCGGGGCGGCGGTCGTGCATCCCGTTCCACACCGCGCGCGCCTCGTCGTACCCGGCGTCGCCGGGGCTCAGCCAGTGCCCGGGCGGTGTCGCCCGTGGCAGAACGTCGTCCTCCGGCATGGCGGCACCCCCCGTGATCGATGCATGGCGTACACACGATAGGCGGCCCGTCGACACCGCGTGCGTGAAGGTTTGATGATCCATCAGGTTTCGGCCATCCTCCGTTCCGGGCCGAACCCTCCCGGACGGGTCACGCCGGCGACCCGGCCGGTCCCGATCGCCGCTGGTCAGCCTCGGACCGCCCGGCGGAGCGCTCAAGTCCCGCCGCGGACCGGGATCTTGGCGCATTTGCGGGGCCGGAGCGACGAAAGCGCTCGAACAACGGGGCCCGCCGTGTTTTGCTTCCCTGCACATGACATCGGTCGGCACGACGGCAACGGGGTGAGGGATGGCTGGGACCGAAGGCGCTCCGGACCGGCCGCGTCCGTCGGGCGTGGCCCGCTACCGCGCCCGCGGCGTCCCCGGCCTGCACGACCGCTTCATCCGCGACGCCCGCTCGCACGACTGGGAGCCGGCCGAGGTGGTCCACCGGGCCCTGCGGGACCGGACCGCGACCGCCCAGCCCTCCGAGCTCTCCTGGCTGCTCGCGAGCGGCAGCACCTACGCCGAACAGGTCGGCATGGACGTGGCGGCGGGCCTGCTGCACGCCTGCCCCGAGGGCGACATGAAGCTGGTGCTGGCCACCGCGGTGGCCGACGAGGCCAAGCACTCGGCGGTCTTCCACCGCTACGCGCACGCCGTCGCCGGGTCGGTCAAGGATCCGGGCGACGCCGTCGAGGAGCTGTCGCGCGACCTGTGGTCCCTGGACGACTACACCGCCCGCTTCCTGGCCCACACCCTGGCCGAGGGCTTCGCCGCCGACGAGTTCCGCTGGTTCGACGAGGGCCTGCGCGAGGAGGGCCTGGGCGAGGTGTACCGGCTGGTGCGCCGCGACGAGTCCCGCCACGTCGCGCTCGGCATGGCCTACCTCACCCACGGCCCCGGCGCGGACCGACTGCGCCGCATGCCCGCCGAGTTGCTGCTCGCCGCCGAACAGGTGGTGGAGAAGCACAACGACGTGGACAAGCTGGCCGCGCTGGTGCACCGGCTGCTGCCCGGTACTCCGGCACCACGGGTCGCCGCCTGGCTCCGGGCGCGGCACGCCACCCGCATGCGGGTGCTCCTGAACGTCCGGGACGACCGGCAAGAACTGTCCCGGCGCCGAAAATCCACGCGAGAACACATGGAGGTGTGATGGAGATCAAGAAGGTTGCCGTCCGCGCTGAGACCAAGGCGGCCAACAAGTACAGCGTGAGCACACGTCGCGCGAGCAAGTAACGAACACTGGTTGTACCGAGGCGGGGGGGCCCCGAGCGGGGGGGGGCCCCTCCCCCCCCCCCCCCCCCCCCCCAAAACCCCAAAAAAAAAGGGAAGCAGACCTCTGTTTTCTTCCCGCCCC
>NZ_JBHVJT010000101.1:9937-31301 GCF_042798815.1 Kitasatospora sp. NPDC057738
AGAGAAGAGGTGGTTGAAAAAAAAAAAAAAAAAAAAAAAAAAAAAAAAAAAAAAGAAAAACAACAAAAAAAAAAAAAAACACCCCCCCTTTTCTCCCCCCCCCCCCCCCCCCTCCCCTCCCCCCCCCCCCCTCTCCACTGTCCTCCTCACCGTCCGAGAGTCCGAAAGGCCAGGGAATGCGTATCGCGCTCGTCTCCATGCCGTGGCAGGCCCTGGAGATGCCGTCGCTCCAGGTCGGTCTCCTGCACGCACTCGTCGCCCGGGAACGGCCGGCCGACGAGGTCGCCGAGTACCACGGGTGGCTGCGCTGGGCCGAGTTCCTGCTGGAGCACAGCGACGGCGAACTGACGCCCACGGAGTACATGACCGTCGCCGACGACCAGGTGTTCGACGGCTTCGGCGACTGGGTCTTCTCCGGCAGCCTCTACGACGACGACCAGTGGGGCACCGAGCAGCTCACCGCCTACGCGGCCCGCACCGGATCGTCGATCGACAGCCTGCTGCGGATGCGCCCGCACGCCGCGCGGTTCATCGCCGAGGCCGCCCGGGAGGTGCTCGCCACCGACCCCGACGTGGTCGGCATGACCACCACCTTCCTGCAGAACGTGCCCTCGCTCGCCCTCGCCCGGGAGATCAAGCGCCTGCGGCCCGAGGTCGTCACCGTGCTGGGCGGCAGCAACTGCGACAGCGTCATGGGCCACGCCCTGCACCGCAACCACCCCTTCCTGGACCACGTCGTGCGCGGGGAGGCCGAGAAGACCTTCCCGGCGCTGCTCGCCCACATCGAGCGCGGCACGGCCCCCGCGGACGTCCCCGGGGTCTGCTGGTGGGACGGCGGCACCTCGCGTGCCAACCGGGAGGCCCGCGGCACCGTCCCGATCGGACTGCTGCCCAGCCCCGACTTCGACGCCTGGCAGGAGTCCTTCGACTCCTCCCCGGTGGCCGAGTTCGTCGAGCCCAAGCTCGTGGTGGAGGGTGCCCGCGGCTGCTGGTGGGGCGAGAAGCACCACTGCACCTTCTGCGGGCTCAACGGCAGCCTGATGGAGTTCCGTTCGAAGAACGGCGAGCAGCTCTGGTCCGAGATCGAACGGCTCGTCCAGCGGCACAAGTTGCTCGATGTCATCACGGTCGACAACATCATCAGCATGGACTACTTCCGTGACTTCCTGCCACGGGCCGCCGACAGCGGGTGGGACCTGCGCATCCACTACGAGGTGAAGTCGAACCTCAGCCAGGACCAGATCGCCCTGCTGGGCCGCGCCCGGGTCACCCACGTCCAGCCCGGCATCGAGAGCCTGAACAGCCGGGTGCTCGGTCTGATGGACAAGGGGGTCACCGGCGCCCGCAACGTCCGTACCATGCGGGAGTGCGAGAACCACGCGCTCACCTGCGTCTGGAACTACCTCTACGGGTTCCCGGGCGAACGCGACGAGGACTACACGGAGATCATCGACCAGATGCCCGCCCTGCGCCACCTCCAGCCCCCGGGCGGTGCCACCCGCATAGCGCTGGAGCGGTTCAGCCCGCACTTCACCAACCCCGCGCTGGGCTTCACCGAGCGCCGCCCCGCCGACATCTACCAGCACGTCTACCAGCTGCCGCGGGAGGAACTGGAGGACCTGGTCTACCTGTTCGACGCCCCGGCCACCGGAATCCAGGGCGAACTGGAACGACGGCTGGCGGAGGAGATCGACCGCTGGACGGAGGCCTACCCGTCCTCCCGGCTCCTGCTCGAACCGGCCGCGGACGGCGGCGACGGCGGCGAGGAGGGGGACCTGCTCGTCCACGACGAACGCGAGGGCTGGCCGCGGCGCACCCACCGGCTGACGCACTGGCGGGCCGCCGCGTTCCGCGAGCTGGAGCACGGCCGCACCCTCCCCGCCCTGCACCGCCGCCTGGCCGAGGCCGGGTACGAGGTCCCGCTGGACACGCTCACCGACTGGGGACGCGAACTGCTCGCGCACGGACTGGTGTTCAAGGACGACGACACCCTGCTCGCGCTGCCCACCCGGGCGGTGCCGGTGCGCGCACCCGACCTGGGCACCGCCTTCCCGGCCGCCCTCCCCACCCCCGAGGAGGTGGCGTGATGCCGATCGCCAAGCCCTCCCTCGCGGCGCCGGACCTGCCGGACCTGCCGGACACGGTCCCCCACCGGCTGGACGGCCGGCTGGTCGTCCTCGCCGCGCCGGTCCCCCTCGGCGCGGGCGGGCGGCCCGCCGCCGAGGCCGTCCGGCTGCTGCGCGAGTGCCAGAGCCACGTGCTCCCGGTGCGGTGGTCCCTGGCCCCGGACGACCCGGCTCTGCGGGACCCCTCCGCCGCCGACTTCGCCCTCCACCACCTGCACCACCTGCCGCCGCCCGCCCCGCAGGATCCCGGGACGGCCGACCCCTCCGGGGCCGCGGAGGCCGGACCCGCCCTGGCCGAGTGGCGCTCCGCCTACGCGTACGGACGGTTCTACTACCGGCAGGGACCGGGCTTCCTCCAGGTCAGGGACCGCCGGGACCCGGACGCCTCGGCCCGCTTCGCGCTGGACCACCCCGACCTGGTGGCCACCTTCCGGGCCTGCCTGACCCCCACCGCCCTGGACGACCTCAGCAGTACGGGCCGTGAGGCCGTGTCCGTCCTGGCGTCCGAAGGCCTCGTGCTCGTCACGCGGGGCTGGGCGGTGACACTGCCTCCACGCATCCGCCACTGGACCGTGCCCGACACAGGAGTCTGATACATGGGATCTTCCACGGCCGAGGAGTCGTCCGTACCCGCGGAGTCCGGCCCGCCCGCGACCCCGCCCCCGGCCCCGGAATCCGTGCCGCTGCGCCGGCACCGTCCGCTGCTGCTGCTGGTCACGGAGCAGATGACCAGCTCGGTGGGACGCCAGGTCACCGCGCTGGCGCTGCCGCTGCTGGCCATCGCCCACCTGCACGCCGGCCCGCTGGGCGCCTCGGCGCTGATGGCGATGACCTACCTGCCCGGCGTCCTGCTCAGCCCCCTCATCGGCGTCGCCGTCGACCGGGCCCGGCTGCGGCGGATGCTGGTCTCGCTGTCCTGGCTGCAGGTCCCCGCCATCGGCAGCGTGCCGCTCGCGGCCGCGCTGGACGGCCTGACCTGGCCGCACCTGTTCGCCGCGGCCGCCGCCTCCGGGGCGCTGAACTCCGCCCAGAGCGTCGCGCTGCAGTCCTGTCTGCCCCGCGTGGTGCCCGCGGAACGCCTGCTGCCGGCCAACTCCTCGCTCACCGGCGCCCGGACCATCGGCCTGATCGGCGGGCCCGCGCTCGGCGGCCTCCTGATCAGCGTGATCGACCCGGCCCCGGCGCTGCTGGTCGAGTGCGCCGCCTACCTCGTCGGCGGGGCCCTGTTCCTCGCGCTGCCGACCTCCCTGAACCGGCCGGCGAACGCGGGCAGCGGCGCGCGCTCCCGCCTCGAAGCCCTGCGGGAAGGCCTGGCGGTCATCCGGCGCGAGACCCTGCTGCGCCGCCAGGCCCTGGCCGCGGCCGGACTCAACCTGGGCGGCGGGGCCGGCGGCGGCCTGTTCGTCCTGTACGCCGACCGGGAACTCCAGCTGCCCCCGTGGCAGCTCGGCGCCGTCTACGCCGCGTACGCCGTCGGGATGGGCTCCGGTGTGCTGGCCGCGACCTCCGTCACCCGTTCGCTGGGCATGGCCCGGGCCATCCGGCTGTGCGCCGTGGGCGCGGGGGCCGCCCTCTTCCTCATCCCGGCGGCCTCCCTGGGGCTGCCGTTCCCGGTCCTGGTGCTGTACCAGCTGCTGTTCGGACTGCTGGCCACCGTCTGGTCGATCGCCATGACCACGGGGCGCCAACTCGTCACCCCCGCCCACCTGCTGGGCCGCGTGAACGCCTTCCTCCAGGCCGTGCTGACCGCCACCCTGCCCGTCGGCGCCTTCGTCGGCGGGTGGCTGGCCTCCCGGGTCGGCATCGTGCCGGTGCTGGTCGGGGCGGCGGCCGTCGCCCTGGCGGGCGCGAGCAGCCTCTGGTTCCCGCGCGACATGCTCGCCGAGATCGAGCGGGCGGCGGAGCGGAAGAAGGCCTGAGCCCGCCCCCGGGTCCCGCCGGCCCCTGAGCTCCGTCGTCCCCGCACCCGTCGTCCCCGCACCACGTCCCCCGAGGAACAGGAGGCCGCATGTCCGGCGAAGCGGGAACCGTGCTGATCACCGGAGCGAGCAGCGGCATCGGAGCGGCCACCGCGCGCCGGCTCGCCGCCCGCGGGCACGACCTGGTGCTGATCGCCCGGCGCGAGGATCGCCTGAAGGCGCTGGCCGCGGAGCTGTCCGCCGACCACGGCACCGCCGCCGTCGCGGCGCCCCTGGACCTGGAGCGCACCGACGAACTGGCCGACGCGCTGACGGACGTCCTCGCGGCCCTGCCCGGCCCGCTCGCCGGCGCGGTGCTGGCGGCCGGGCACGGCCGCGGCCACGGACCGGTGCGGGAGGCCGACAGCGCGCCGTGGGAGTCCCAGCTGCGGGTCAACCTGCTCGCCCCGATGATCGTCACGCGCCTGCTCCTGCCCGAACTGGACGCCCGGGGCGGGGACCTGGTGCTGGTCGGTTCCCTGTTCGGCACCCGGCCCTCGCCCGGCTACGCGGCCTACGCCGCCACCAAGCACGGGCTGGCGGGCTTCGTCCGCTCGCTCGCCGAGGAGGAACGGCCGCCCGGCGGCTGCCGGATCTGCCTGATCTCCCCCGGCGCCACCAACACCGAGTTCGCCTCGGTCCTGTCCGGGGCCGCCGCCCCGCGCGTCCACGAGGTCACCGACTGGCCGTACCACCCGCTGCTCGCCGAGGACGTGGCGGCCGCCGTCGCGTGGGCGATGGGCCGCCCCGGCCACGCCCGGATCGCGGAGATCACCCTCGACGCCGCCGACGCCCGGTACTGAGCCGCCCCGGTACCGAGCCGCCCCCGAGCGCGCGGCCACGAGGGCAGGGCCGGCCGGGCCGGCCGGTGACGCGCTACGCCGTCCCGCCATCCGTCCGCACCTCGGGGCGGCCGGGCTCGGCCCAGCGCGTGTGGAAGCTGCCCGGACGGTCGGTGCGGCGGTAGGTGTGGGCGCCGAAGAAGTCGCGCTGCCCCTGGATCAGCGCGGCGGGCAGGTGCTCGCTGCGCAGGGTGTCGTAGAAGGCGAGCGCGGCGGAGAACGCCGGCACGGGGATGCCGTGCTGGGCCGCGCCGGCCACCACCGTGCGCCAGGCCGCCTGGGCGTCGGAGACCTCGGCCGCGAACCGCTCCTCGGCGAGCAGGCTGACCAGGTCGGGGTTGGCGGCGTGGGCGGCGCGGATCCGGTCGAGGAACGCGGCGCGGATGATGCAGCCGCCGCGCCAGATCCTCGCCACCGCCCCCAGGTCGATGTCCCAGCCGTACTCGGCCGCGGCGTCGCGGATCATGGTCCAGCCCTGGTCGTAGGCGATGACCTTCGACGCGTAGAGGGCCTGTTCGACGTCGCGGGTGAAGCGCTCGGCCTCGTGCGGGCGCAGTTCCTGCCTGGTCCCCCCGGGCAGCGGCCGGTAGGCCGCCCGCAGTTCGGCCCGGGCGGAGGCGACCCGGGCGAAGGTGGCCTGGGCGATGGCGGTGACCGGGGACCCGAGGTCCAGGGCGGTCTGCACCGTCCAGCGTCCGGTGCCCTTCTGCTCCGCGGCGTCCTGGACGATGTCGACGAAGGGCCTGCCGGTGGCGGCGTCGGTGTGGGCGAGCACCTCGGCGGTGATCTCGATCAGGTAGGAGTCGAGCCGCCCCTTGTTCCAGTTCCGGAAGGTCTCGGCGATCTCGGCCGGGGTGTACCCGCCGACCTCCCGCAGGAGGTGGTAGGCCTCGGCGATGAGCTGCATGTCGGCGTACTCGATGCCGTTGTGCACCATCTTCACGAAGTGGCCGGCCCCGTCGGTGCCGATGTGGGTGCAGCACGGATCGCCGTCCACGTGGGCGCTGATCCGCTCCAGCATCGGGCCGAGGACGGCGTAGGACTCGGCGGAGCCGCCGGGCATGACCGAGGGGCCGTGCAGCGCGCCCTCCTCCCCGCCGGAGACGCCGCTGCCGACGAAGTGGATGCCGCGTTCGCGCAGCGCCCGCTCCCGGCGGCGGGTGTCGGCGAAGTGCGCGTTGCCGCCGTCGATGATCATGTCGCCCGCTTCCAGCAGCGGGGCGAACTCCTCGATGACCTCGTCGGTGGCCTGCCCGGCCTTCACCATGATCAGGAGCCGGCGGGGCCGTTCCAGCGCGGCCACCAGCTCCTGCGGCGAGCCCGCCGGGACGAACGCTCCCTCGTGGCCGAACTCCTCGACCAGCGCCGTGGTCCGTCCCGGCGTGCGGTTGTGCACCGCGACCGTGTAGCCGTTGCGGGCGAAGTTCCGCGCCAGGTTGCGGCCCATCACCGCGAGCCCCGTCACGCCGATCTGTGCGGATGCCTCCATGGGCGGGTGCTTCCTTCCTCGGGGAGTCCCCCGGCCGGGCCCGCGGGTCCTGCGCCGCGGCCGCCGGGGCCGGCCGTACCCATGCTCACAACCCGCGCCCTCCCGCCGCGCGGGGAACTCCCCCGTTCAGGTGCCCCGGGCCCGCGGCGACGCCCGGCGTCTCAGCGGACCGCCTCGACCGGCTCCACGTCCGCCTCCGGGTCCGTCTCAGGATCCGTGTCCGGCCGGCGCACGGACATCTGCCCGGTCGGCAGGTCCCGGTGGCCGCGGATCGGGGAGCAGTAGAGGAAGAGGGCCGCCGCCGGTACGCCCGCGGTCAGGATCCACAGGGCCGGGCGCAGGCCGAGCCAGGTGCCGAGCGCGCCGCCGAGCACGGCGCCCAGCGGCATCGTGCCGTAGTTGAGGAACGCGGAGCTCGCGACGAGCCGGCCGAGCACGCCGCTCGGGCAGTAGCTCTGGACGAACCCGGACTTGAGCACATTGCCCGCCACCACGCCGATCGACACCCCGGCGTAGGCGAGGACGACCATCGTCAGCCCCCAGCCGGGGCCGGCCAGCGGGATGAGCAGGGCCAGCGCCGGCAGCACCAGCTCGAACATCAGCAGGGAGCGGCCGGTGCCCAGCCTGGCGCTGACCCGGCGCACGACGAAGGCTCCCAGCACGCCGCCGACACCGCCGACCATCGCCAGGCTGCCGATCGTCCCGGAGGACAGGCCGATCTCACGGACCAGGAAGACCACGGTGAGCGACTGGTACCCGGACAGGGCGAGGTTGGACGCCGCTCCGAAGAGCGCCAGGCTCCGCAGGAAGGGGTCGCCGAAGAGCAGCCCCAGTCCTTCCCGGATCTCCTCGGCCATGGCGCCGCGCGGTCGTTCGACCCGCTCGGGAGCGGCCTCCCGGTGCCGGATGCCGACCAGGCAGAGCGTCGCGAGCAGGAAGGTCGTCGTGTTGACCAGCATCCCGTTGGCCGCGCCCGCGAGTTGGATGAGCAGGCCGCCGCAGCCGAGCCCGACGATCTGCGCCGCGGAGGCGCTGCCCTGGAGCTTGGCGTTGCCCTCGGCCTGGTCCTCCGGCTTCACCAGCGTCGGCAGGTAGGCGGTGTACGCGGTCTGGAAGAACACCGTGGCGGCGCCCGCGAGCAGGGCCACGAGCAGGAGTTGACCGACCTTCAGCACCCCCGCCCAGGCCGCCACGGGAACGCTGGCGAAGAGCGCGAAGCAGACGATGTTGGCCCAGAACATCACCTGCCTGCGCCTCAGCCGGTCCACCCAGACCCCCACCGGCAGCCCGATGAGCAGCCACGGCACCCAGGGCGCCGCGCTCAGCAGGCTCACCTCGAAGGTGTCGGCGTGCAGGGTCGAAACGGCGATCAACGGGACGGCGAGAACCGTGACCGACTGACCGAAGCGCCCCGCGGTCTCGCCCAACCAGAGGAGCCGGAAGTCCCGGTGGCGGCGGAGCAGGCCACCACGTGTGTCATTGCCCATCGATCGCTCCAATTTCTCGAGGAAGGGAAGCCGAACCGTCCGAAACCGCCCGGCGGCCGGGCCCCCTCCCGCTCGCCGGGCAGTGCCGGGACGAGCGGGAGGGCCGTCGCGCGGCCCGTGTGCCGACCGGCACACGGGCCGCCTATCCAGCAGCTAGGACCCGTCGCGCTCGCCCGCGAGCCGGGCGGCGAGGACCGGGCCGATCTGGGCGAGCTGATCCGGCCGCGTCATTTCACCATGCCGTCCGGTCACCCGGTGCACCTCGATCCGGCCCGTGACGTGGGGCTGCCAGTCCTCGGGCCGCACCGGCGGGAACGGCTCCTCCCTGGTCGCCTCGAAGAAGAGCACATCGCCCCTGAACGTACGGGACTTGAACGAGTCCAGCACCGCGATGTTCCCGAGGAAGACCCTGGCCATGGCCTCCAGCGTGGCGTCGTCGAGCAGCGCGAACGGACCGTCCGCCGCCGCCGCGGAATCCGGGTCGTAGCCGAGCGACTCCAGGAGCGCCCGCACGGCCTCCTCGCCGCTCAGTGCCTCGGCCGACCCGGCCGGGGTCCCGGTGCCACCGGCCGGGAAGCCGTCCATCAGGGTGAGGACCTCGATCTCCTCGCCCTCCTCCTGGAGCCGGACGGCGAGTTCATGGGCCACGACCCCGCCGAACGACCACCCCAGCAGCGCGTACGGGCCCTGCGGCTGCACGGAGCGGATCAGTGCCAGGTAGTCGTCGACCATGGCGTCGAGGCTCTCCGGAACGGCCTCGGGGGCCAGCAGGCCGCGGGCCTGGAGACCGTACAGGGCACGGTCGCCGTCGAGGTGGCGGAGCAGTCCCGAGTAGACCCAGCTGATGCCGGCCGCGGGGTGCACGCAGAAGAGCGGCCGGGCCGCCGGCCCGCTGCTCCTGCGCAGCGGCAGCAGGGTGGCGAGGGCGCCGTCGCCCTGCCCCGCGTCGTCCAGCCGTCCGGCGAGGGCGGCGGCGGTGGGGGCGTCGAAGACGTCCCGGATGCCGATCTCGGCGCCGAGGGCGGTGCGGATCCGGCTGATCAGCCGGGCCGCGAGGAGCGAGTGACCGCCCAGGAGGAAGAAGTCGTCGTCGATCCCCACCGACGGCACCCCGAGGACCTCGGCGAACACCGCGCACAGGATCTCCTCCTGCGCCGACCGCGGAGCCCG
Source organism: Kitasatospora sp. NPDC057738 (assembly GCF_042798815.1). Classification (NCBI taxonomy): domain Bacteria; kingdom Bacillati; phylum Actinomycetota; class Actinomycetes; order Kitasatosporales; family Streptomycetaceae; genus Kitasatospora; species Kitasatospora sp. NPDC057738. The sequence continues at coordinate 19,010 of NZ_JBHVJT010000101.1, forward strand.
CCCGCCGCCGCCCGCACCGGCGACCGGCGCCGGCAGCGCCCGCTGGTCGAGCTTGCCGTGCGACGTCATCGGCAGCGCCTCCAGCACCACGACCGCCGAGGGCAGCATGTGGCGCGGCAGCCGCCCCGCGGCGAAGCGTTGCAGCTCCTCCGGGTCGGCCTCCCGGTCGGCGACCGGCACCACGTAGCCCACCAGGCGCTGGTCCCCCGGCCGGTCCTCCCGCGCCACCACGGCGGCCTGCGCCACCGTGTCGTGCGCCTGCAGCACCGCGGCGATCTCCCCCGGCTCGATCCGGAAGCCGCGGATCTTCACCTGGTCGTCCGCCCGGCCCACGTACTCCAGGGCGCCGTCGGCCCGCCACCGCACGAGGTCGCCGGTGCGGTACATCCTCTCGCCCGGCGCCCCGAACGGATTCGCCACGAAGCGCTCGGCGGTCAGGGCCGGCCGGCCCAGGTAGCCGCGGGCCAGGAGCTCCCCCGCGATGTACAGCTCGCCGGGGACGCCCGGCGGGACCACCCGCAGCCGGTCGTCCAGGACGAACAGCCGGGTGTTGCGGATCGGCCGGCCGATGACCGGCCGCTCGTACGCGCCGATCACGGCGTTCGTGCTGTACACGGTGCACTCGGTGGGACCGTACTGGTTGTTGCCGGCGACCCCGGCCCGCCGCAGGTCCGCCCAGAGCGCCTCGTCGACCGCCTCGCCGCCGACGTCGACGATCCGGGGGCGGGAGGAGCGCTCCGCGGAGAGCATGCCCAGCTCGATCAGCTGCCGGCAGTAGGTCGGGGTCGTCTCGATGTAGTCGATCCCCTCGGCCTCGATGTAGTCGACCAGGAGTTCCGGCGTCCGGCGCGTCCCGTCGTCCACCAGGTGCAGCTCGTGGCCGTCCAGCAGCCAGAAGAGCAGCAGCCAGCTGGCGTCGAAGGTCGTCGCCCCGATCATGGCGGCGCGCAGGGGGCGGCCGGCGGAGGCGATGTCGGCCCGGTAGACGTCCTCCCGGTGGCTGTGGACGAGGTTGGCCAGCGAGTGGTGCTCGATGAGCACGCCCTTCGGCTTCCCCGTCGACCCGGAGGTGAAGATGGCGTACGCGGAGTGCTCCGGGCGCAACGGCGAGAGCCGATCGGCGTCCGACACGTCGGCGTCGGACCGGCCGGCCAGTTCGGCGCCGACCGCGGGCTCCGCCAGGTCCAGCAGCTGCGGCACGCGCCCGCCGAGGCCCGCGAACCGCGCGGCGGTCTCCCGGCCGGTGATCACGAGGGCGGGCCCGCAGTTGTCCAGCATGTACGTGACCCGCTCGACGGGGTACTCCGGGTCGACGGGGACGTAGCAGGCGCCGGCCTTCAGGATCGCCAGCAGCGAGACGATCAGGTCGGTGCCCCGCGGCAGCAGGACGGCCACGGTCTGCTCCGGTCCCACCCCGCGGTCGATCAGCAGCCGCGCCAGGCGGTTCGCCCGCGCGTTCAGCTCACGGAACGTCAGGGCCTCGCCCTGGAAGACGAGCGCGTTCGCGTCCGGCATCCGCCGGACGCTCCCCTCGAAGATCTCCGGGACCGGCCGGGTGTCCGCCGGGACGCGCCCGGTGTCGTTCCACTCCACGAGGATCCGCCGGCGCTCGGCCGGGGTCAGGACGTCGACCGCCTCGATCGACCGGTCCGGGTCCGCGACCACGGCGGCCAGCAGCCGGAGCAGGCGGTCCGCCAGCAGGGTCATGGTGGTGCGGTCGAAGAGGTCGGTGGCGTAGTGCAGCACGGCGAGGATGCCGGCGGGCGCATTGGAGCCGTCCCGGTTCTCGACGCAGGTCAGGTTGAGGTCGAACTTGACGGGCGGCGTTCCGAAGGACTCGGGCTGCGCGGTGAGGCCCGGCAGCCGCAGGGTGCCCTCGTCGTTGTTCTGCAGAACCAGCATCACCTGGAAGAGCGGGTGCGTGGAGCTGGAACGGACGGGGTTCAGCTCCTCGACGAGCCGCTCGAACGGCAGGTCCTGGTTGGTGAACGCCGCCAGGTCGGTGTCACGGACCCGGCCCAGCAGCTCGCCGAAGGTGGGGGCATCCGACACGTCGGTCCGCAGCACCAGCGTGTTCACGAAGAACCCGACCACGTCGTCCAGGGCCTGGTCCGAACGCCCGGCGACGACCGTGCCGATCGGGATGTCCGTGCCGGCGCCCAGCCGCGACAGCAGGGCGGCCAGCGCCGCGTGCAGCACCATGAACAGGGTGACCCCGTGGCGGCGCGCCAACGCGTCCAGTTCGGCGTGCAGTTCGGTGTCGACGTGGAACTCCAGCAGCTCGCCCTCGTGCGAAGCGGCGGCGGGGCGGGGCCGGTCGAAGGGCAGAGCGACCTCCTGCGGCGAGCCCTTCAGCGCCTCCGCCCAGTAGGCGAGCTGCTGGTCCATGGTCTCGGCGAGCTGGTTGTGCTGCCAGAGGGTGTAGTCGGCGTACTGGACGGTGAGCGGCTCCCACTCCGGGGTGAGCCCGGCCAGCCGAGCCCGGTAGGCCGAGGCGATACCCGACCAGAGCGGACCGGAGGACCAACCGTCACTCGCGATGTGGTGCAAGGTCAGCACCAGGACCGATTCGTCCTCGCCGAGAGTGAACAGCGCGACCCGCAGCGGGAGTTCGGTGGCCAGGTCGAAGGTGGCGAACGCCTCGGCCGAGATCCGCTCCGCGACTTCGTCCGCCGTGCTCGGCTGGACCCGGAACGGGACCTGGGCGTCGCCGGCGGGCAGAATCAGCTGGCGGGGCTGCCCGTCGTGCGCGGGATAGATCGTGCGCAGGGCCTCGTGCCGGGCGACGACGTCGCCGATCGCGCCGCGCAGGGCCTCGACGTCCACCGTGCCGTGCAGGCGGAACGCGAAGGGGCTGTTGTAGGTGGCGGAGGCGCCTTCGAGCTGGTCCAGGAACCACAACCGCTGCTGGGCGAACGACAGCGGCAGCACCTCCGGCCGTGTTCCGGCCCGCAGCGCGGGTCGGGCCGGGCCACCGTCCTTCAGCTTCTCCACGACGCCCACGACCGTCGGGTTGCGGAACAGGTCACGGATGCCCAGCTCGGCGTTCAGGGTCGTACGGATCCGGCTGATCAACCGCGTCGCGAGAAGCGAATGACCACCCAGAGCGAAGAAGTTGTCGTCGATCCCCACCGACGGCACATCGAGGACCTCGGCGAAGAACGCGCACAGGATCTCCTCCTGCGCCGTCCGGGGACCACGATGCCCCCGCACCGCGCCCTGCCCCTCCTCGGCCTCCTCCGCCGCACCGGCCCGAGCCCGCTCCGCCCGCGCCAGGAAGTACCGCTCCTGATCAGGAGAGTCGAAGACCTCCCAGCCGGACACCGGAGCCTCCGGGTCCCCGGCCACAACAGCGAGCAAGCGCACCAACCGCTCCGCCAGCAGGGTCATGGTGGCGCGGTCGAAGAGGTCGGTGGCGTAGTGCAGCACGGCGAGGATGCCAGCGGGCGCATTGGAACCATCACGGTTCTCGACGCAGGTCAGGTTGAGGTCGAACTTCGCGGGCGGGGTCCCGAAGGACTCGGGCTGCGCGGTGAGGCCCGGCAGCCGCAGGGTGCCCTCGTCGTTGTTCTGCAGAACCAGGAGCACCTGGAACAGCGGGTGCCGGCCCAGCGAGCGGACCGGGTTCAGCTCCTCGACGAGCCGCTCGAACGGCAGATCCTGGTTGGTGAACGCCGCCAGGTCGGTGTCACGGACCCGGCCCAGCAGCTCGCCGAAGGTGGGGGCCTGCGACACGTCGGTCCGCAGCACCAGCGTGTTCACGAAGAACCCGATCACGTCGTCCAGGGCCTGGTCCGAACGCCCGGCGACGACCGTGCCGATCGGGATGTCCGTGCCGGCGCCCAGCCGCGACAGCAGAGCCGCCAGCGCGGCATGCAGCACCATGAACAGGGTGACCCCGTAGCGGCGCGCCAACGCGTCCAGTTCGGCGTGCAGTTGGGGATCGAGGTGGAACTCCAGCAGCTCGCCCTCGTGCGAGGCACTGGCGGGGCGGGGGCGGTCGAAGGGCAGAGCGACCTCCTGCGGCGAGCCCTTCAGCGCCTCCGCCCAGTAGGCGAGCTGCTGGTCCATGGTCTCGCCGAGCTGGTTGTGCTGCCACAGTGCGTAGTCCGCGTACTGGACCGCCAGCGGCTCCCAGACCGGCACGGAACCGGCCAGCCGGGCCTGGTAGGCCGACGCGATACCCGACCAGAGCGGACCGGAGGACCAACCGTCACTCGCGATGTGGTGCAGAGTCAGGACGAGGACGGACTCCCCCTCACCGAGCGTGAACAGCGCGACCCGCAGCGGGAGTTCGGCGGCCAGGTCGAAGGTCGCGAACGCCTCGGCCGAGATCCGCTCCGCCACCCCCTTCTCCGTGCACGGCTCCACCCGGAACGGCACCTCGACATCGCCGACCGGAAGAATCAGCTGCCGCGGCTGACCGCCGACCGTCGGGTAGACCGTACGCAGGGCCTCGTGCCGGCCCACCACGTCGCCGATCGCGCCGCGCAGAGCCTCGACGTCCACCGTGCCGTGCAGGCGGAACGCGAAGGGGCTGTTGTAGGTGGCGGAGGCGCCTTCGAGCTGGTCCAGGAACCACAACCGCTGCTGGGCGAACGACAGCGGCAGCACCTCCGGCCGCACGCCCGCCACCAGCGCGGGTCGGGCCGGGCCACCGTCCTTCAGCTTCTCCACGACCCCGACCACGGTCGGGTTGCGGAACAGATCACGGATGCCCAGCTCGGCGTTCAGGGTCGTACGGATCCGGCTGATCAACCGCGTCGCGAGAAGCGAATGACCGCCCAGAGCGAAGAAGTTGTCGTCGATCCCCACCGACGGAACATCGAGCACCTCGGCGAAGAACGCGCACAGGATCTCCTCCTGCGCCGTCCGGGGACCACGATGCCCCCGCACCGCACCCTGCCCCTCCTCGGCCTCCTCCGCCGCACCGACCCGCGCCCGCTCCGCCCGCGCCAGGAAGTACCGCTCCTGCTCCGGAGAATCGAAGACCTCCCACCCGGACACCGGAACCTCCGGATCCCCGGCCGCCACACCCAGCAACCGCACCAACCGCTCCGCCAGTTGGTCCGCGGTCCCCCGATCGAACAGATCGGTCGCGAACTGCAGAACAGCCGTGATACCGGCGGGCGCATTGGAACCGTCACGGTTCTCGACGCAGGTCAGGTTGAGGTCGAACTTCGCGGGCGGGGTCCCGAAGGACTCGGGCTGCGCGGTGAGACCCGGCAGCTCCAGCGACCCCTCGTCATTGTTCTGCAGGACCAGCATCACCTGGAACAGCGGGTGCCGGCCCAGCGACCGCACCGGGTTCAACTCCTCCACCAGCCGCTCGAACGGCAGATCCTGGTTGGTGAACGCCGCCAGATCCGTGTCACGGACCCGGCCCAGCAGCTCACCGAAGGACGGCTCACCCGACACATCCGTCCGCAGCACCAACGTGTTCACGAAGAACCCGACCACGTCGTCCAACGCCTGGTCCGAACGCCCCGCCACCACCGTCCCGATCGGAACATCCGTCCCCGCACCCAGCCGCGACAGCAGAGCAGCCAGCGCCGCATGCAGCACCATGAACAGAGTGACCCCGTGGCGGCGCGCCAACGCGTCCAGTTCGGCGTGCAGTTGGGCGTCGAGATGGAACTCCAGCAGCTCGCCGTCATGCGACGCGGCGGCAGGGCGGGGCCGGTCGAACGGCAAGGCCATCTCCTGCGGCAGTTCACCCAGCAGATCGCGCCAGTACGTCAGCTGCTCGTCGAGAATCTCGCCGAGCTGGTTGTGCTGCCAGAGGGTGTAGTCGGCGTACTGGACCGCCAGCGGCTCCCAGAGCGGCACGGAACCGGCCAGCCGGGCCCGGTAGGCCGAGGCGATACCCGACCAGAGCGGACCGGAGGACCAACCGTCACTCGCGATGTGGTGCAAGGTCAGGACGAGGACGGACTCTCCCTCGCCGAGCGTGAACAGCGCCACGCGGAGCGGCAGTTCGGTCGAGAGACTGAAGAGGCCGAAGGCCTCCGCATTGATCCGCTCCGCCAGCTCCTCCTCCGCGCACGGCTCGACCGTGAACGGAACCCGGGCGTCCTCGACCGGCAGAATCAGCTGCCGGGGCTGACCACCGACCGTCGGGTAGACCGTACGCAGGGCCTCGTGCCGGGCGACGACGTCGCCGATCGCGCCGCGCAGGGCCTCGACGTCCACCGTGCCGTGCAGGCGGAACGCGAAGGGACTGTTGTAGGTCGCGGAGGCGCCTTCGAGCTGGTCGAGGAACCACAACCGCTGCTGGGCGAACGACAGCGGCAGCACCTCCGGCCGTGTTCCGGCCCGCAGCGCGGGTCGGGCCGGGCCACCGTCCTTCAGCTTCTCCACGACCCCGACCACGGTCGGGTTGCGGAAGAGGTCGCGGATGCCCAGCTCGGCGTTCAGGGTCGTACGGATCCGGCTGATCAACCGCGTCGCGAGAAGCGAATGACCGCCCAGAGCAAAGAAGTTGTCGTCGATCCCCACCGACGGAACATCGAGGACCTCGGCGAAGAACGCGCATAGGATCTCCTCCTGCGCCGTCCGGGGACCACGATGCCCCCGCACAACGCCCTGCCCCTCCTCGGCCTCCTCCGCCGCACCGGCCCGAGCCCGCTCCGCCCGCGTCAGGAAGTACCGCTCCTGCTCCGGAGAATCGAAGACCTCCCAGCCGGACACCGGAGCCTCCGGATCCCCGACCGCCACACCCAGCAACCGCACCAACCGCTCCGCCAGTTGGTCCGCGGTCCCCCGATCGAACAGATCGGTCGCGAACTGCAGAACAGCCGTGATACCGGCGGGCGCATTGGAACCGTCCCGGTTCTCGACGCAGGTCAGGTTGAGATCGAACTTGACGGGCGGCGTCCCGAACGATTCGGGCGTCACGACGACATCAGGAAGCCGAAGGGTGCCCTCGTCGTTGTTCTGCAGGACCAGCATCACCTGGAACAGCGGGTGCCGGCCCAGCGAACGCACCGGGTTCAGCTCCTCCACCAGCCGCTCGAACGGCACGTCCTGGTTGGTGAACGCCGCCAGGTCGGTGTCACGGACCCGGCCCAACAGCTCGCCGAAGGTCGGCTCACCCGACACATCCGTCCGCAGCACCAGCGTGTTCACGAAGAACCCGACCACGTCGTCCAACGCCTGGTCCGAACGCCCCGCCACCACCGTCCCGATCGGGACGTTCGTGCCGGCGCCCAGACGCGACAGCAGAGCCGCCAACGCGGCATGCAGCACCATGAACAGCGTCACACCGTGCCGCCGGGCCAACCCCTCCAGCTCGGCGTGCAGTTCGGCGTCCAGCCCGAACTCCAACAGCTCGCCGTCATGCGACGCGGCGGCGGGGCGGGGCCGGTCGAACGGCAGAGCCAGCTCCTGCGGCGAGCCCTTCAACGCCTCCGCCCAGTAGGCGAGCTGCTGGTCCATGGCGTCGCCGAGCTGGTTGTGCTGCCACAGTGCGTAGTCCGCGTACTGGACGGCCAGCGGCTCCCACTCCGGGGTGAGACCGGCCAGCCGAGCCTGGTAGGCCGAGGCGATACCCGACCAGAGCGGACCGGAGGACCAACCGTCACTGGCGATGTGATGCAAGGTCAGCACCAGGACCGATTCGTCCTCGCCGAGGGTGAACAGCACCACCCGCAGCGGAAGTTCGGCGGAGAGATCGAAGGTGGCGAACGCCTCGGCGGAGATCCGCTCCGCCACCTCGTCCTCCGTGCACGGCTCGACCGTGAACGGGACGTGGGCGTCGCCGACCTGCAGAATCAGCTGGCGGGGCTGGCCGTCGACCGTCGGATAGACCGTGCGCAGGGCCTCGTGCCGGCCGACGACGTCGCCGATCGCGCCGCGCAGAGCCTCCACGTCCACCGTGCCGTGCAGGCGGAACGCGAACGGGCTGTTGTAGGTCGCGGAGGCGCCTTCGAGCTGGTCCAGGAACCACAACCGCTGCTGGGCGAACGACAGCGGCAGCACCTCCGGACGCACGCCCGCCACCAGCGCCGGACGCGCCGGACGGCCGTCCTTCAGCTTCTCCACGACACCCACGACCGTGGAGGCGTCGAACAGGTCACGGATCCCGAGCTCGGCATCGAAGGTACTGCGGATCCGGCTGATCAACCGGGCCGCGAGGAGCGAGTGGCCGCCCAGGGCGAAGAAGTCGTCATCGATGCTCACCGACGGCACCCCGAGGACCTCCGCGAAGATCGCGCACAGGATCTCCTCCTGCACGGAGCGCGGGCTCCGTCCACCCTGGTCAGCGGTGACGGCTGCGGGTGCGGGCAGGGCGCGCTGGTCCAGCTTGCCGTTCGGCGTGATCGGCAGCGCCTCCAGCACCACCAGCGCCGAGGGAACCATGTGCCGCGGCAAACGCCCCATGGCGAAGCCCCTCAGCTCATCCGGATCGACCACCTGGCCGGTGACCGGCACCACATAGCCGACCAGACGCCTGTCCCCAGGACGGTCCTCCCGCGCCACCACGGCGGCCTGCGCCACCGCCTCGTGCGCCTGCAGCACCGCCGCGATCTCCCCCGGCTCGACCCGGAACCCCCGGATCTTCACCTGGTCGTCCGCACGCCCCACATACTCCAGCACCCCGTCGGCACGCCAACGCCCCAGGTCACCCGTCCGGTACATCCGCTCGCCCGCCGCACCCAACGGACTCGCCACGAACCGCTCCGCCGTCAGCGCCGCCCGACCCACATACCCGTGCGCCAGACCGGCCCCCGCCGCATACACCTCACCGACCACCCCCGCCGGCACCGGACGCAACCACGCGTCCAACACGAACACCCGCTTGTTGCCCACCGGCCGACCCACCGGCAACGACGACGAACCCAGGTCCTCACCCAACACCGCATGGCAGGTCGTGAAACCCATACTCTCCGCCGGCCCGTACCCATTGCCCACTCGCAGCCCCGGGAACAGACCCAACACCTTCGCCACATGCGCGACCGAACCGGCCTCACCACCCGTGAACGCCGTCCGCACCCCCGCGAACGCCCCCGGATGCTCATCCACCAAATAGTTGAACAAACTCGCCGACAACTGGAGCATCGTCACACCGTGCTCCACCACCAGCCCCTCGATCACCGCGGGCTGCGGATTCTGCCCCGGCTGCAACACACACACCGCACCGTGCAACAACGCACCGAACAACTCCAGCGCGAACCCGTCCCACGACACCGGAGAGCACTGCAAAAACACCTCACCCGGACCGAACTCGCAATAATCCTGACCCAGATACGTCCCCACCAACGCCCGATGCGGCGCCACCACACCCTTCGGCCGACCCGTCGAACCCGACGTGAACATCACACACGCCACATCATCCGGACCGACCGGTACGGACGGCGCCGGGCCATCGGTCAGCTCCTCCGCCGGTTCCCAGGGCGAATCCATCCACAGCACACGCTCGGCGAGTCCCTCGACGGACTCCCGCAACCCCGAGCTCGACACCACCAGACCGACACCCGCCTCGGCCACCACCACCGCCGAACGCTCCCGAGGAAACTCCGGATCCAGCAGCGTGTAACCACCACCCGCCTTCAACACACCCAGCAACGCCACCACCAGATCCGCCCCACGCTCAAGGCAGACCCCCACCAACCCACCCCGCACCAGACCGGACTCCACCAACCGCGAAGCCATCCGATCCGACAGAACATCCAACTCCCCGTACGACAACCGGCGATCACCATCCACCACCGCCACCGCACCCGGAGCCCGCACCACCTGCTCCGCGAACAACCCCGACACCGTCCCCGCCGGAACCGCCCCCGAACCACCACCCCACCCCGACACGATCAGCTCACGCTCACCACCCACCAGCACATCCACCGACCCGACCAACCGCTCCGGATCCGCAACCATGGCAGCCAACAGCGCACCCAACCGCCGCCCCATCAGCTCAACCGTGCCGTGGTCGAACAGGTCCGCCGCGTACTGCAGCTCCGCCCGGATTCCGCCCGGCGTGCCATCGCCGGCCCGCGCCTCGGTGAAGGCGAAGTTGAGGTCGAACTTGGCCGGGGCATCGGCGAAGGTCTCCGCTTCCAGCGTGACGCCCGGGAGCTGAAGCGCCTCCTCGCTGTTGTTCTGCAGGACCAGCATCACCTGGAACAGCGGATGCACGGAGGCCGAACGGACCGGGTTCAGCTCCTCCACCAGCCGCTCGAACGGCACGTCCTGGTTGGTGAACGCCGCCAGATCCGTGTCACGGACCCGGCCCAACAACTCACCGAAGGACGGCTCACCCGACACATCCGTCCGCAGCACCAGCGTGTTCACGAAGAACCCGACCACGTCGTCCAACGCCTGGTCCGAACGCCCCGCCACCACCGTCCCGATCGGGACGTCCGTGCCGGCGCCCAGACGCGACAGCAGAGCCGCCAACGCCGCATGCAGCACCATGAACAGCGTCACCCCGTGCCGACGCGCCAACCCCTCCAGCTCGGCATGCAGTTCGGCATCCAGCCCGAACTCCACCCGACCACCCGCACGCGACACCACCCCCGACCGAGGCCGGTCCAACGGCAACGCCACCTCCTGCGGCGAATCCCGCAGCACCTCCGACCAGTACGCCAACTGCTCACCCACGACCTCACCCAGCAGGTCGTGCTGCCACAGCGAGTAGTCCGCGTACTGAACGGCCAACGGCTCCCACTCCGGCGCCAGCCCCGCCAACCGCGCCCGATAGGCCGACGCCACCCCCTCCCACAACGGCCTCATCGACCAACCATCAATAGCGATGTGATGTGAGGTCAGCGACAGAACGGACTCACCCTCACCGTCGCCGAGCGTGAACAGCACCAGCCGCAAAGGAAGTTCGGTGGAAAGATCGAACGGCGTGAACGCAGCCGTGCGCATCTCCTCGTGCAGCGCATCACGTCCGCACTCCACGACCGTGAACGGGACGTGGGCGTCGTCGGCGGGCAGCACCAGCTGGCGGGGCTGACCGTCGACCGCCGGGTAGACCGTGCGCAGGACCTCGTGCCGGCCCACCACGTCACCGATCGCCGCACGCAGAGCCTCGATGTCCACCGTGCCGTGCAGCCGGAACGCGAAGTGACTGTTGTAGGCCGCCGACGCTCCCTCCAACTGGTCGAGGAACCACAACCGCTGCTGGGCGAACGACAGCGGCAGCACCTCCGGCCGCACGCCCGCCACCAGCGCCGGACGCGCCGGACGCCCCTCCTTCAGCTTCTCCACGACACCCACGACCGTGGAGGCGTCGAACAGGTCACGGATCCCGAGCTCGGCATCGAAGGTACTGCGGATCCGGCTGATCAACCGGGCCGCGAGGAGCGAGTGGCCGCCCAGGGCGAAGAAGTCGTCATCGATGCTCACCGACGGCACCCCGAGGACCTCCGCGAAGATCGCGCACAGGATCTCCTCCTGCACGGAGCGCGGGCTCCGTCCACCCTGGTCAGCGGTGACGGCTGCGGGTGCGGGCAGGGCGCGCTGGTCCAGCTTGCCGTTCGGCGTGATCGGCAGCGCCTCCAGCACCACCAGCGCCGAGGGGACCATGTGCCGCGGCAGACGCCCCGTGGCGAAACGCCTCAGCTCATCAACCTCGACCTCCCGGCCGGTGACCGGCACCACATAGCCGACCAGACGCCTGTCCCCAGGACGGTCCTCCCGCGCCACCACGGCGGCCTGCGCCACAGCCTCGTGCGCCTGCAGCACCGCCGCGATCTCCCCCGGCTCGACCCGGAACCCCCGGATCTTCACCTGGTCGTCCGCACGCCCCACATACTCCAGCACCCCGTCGGCACGCCAACGCCCCAGGTCACCCGTCCGGTACATCCGCTCGCCCGCCGCACCCAACGGACTCGCCACGAACCGCTCCGCCGTCAGACCCGCCCGACCCACATACCCGTGCGCCAGACCGGCCCCCGCCGCATACACCTCACCGACCACCCCCGCCGGCACCGGACGCAACCACGCGTCCAACACGAACACCCGCTTGTTGCCCACCGGCCGCCCCACCGGCAACGACGACCCCGCCAGGTCCTCACCCAACACCGCATGGCAGGTCGTGAAACCCATACTCTCCGCCGGCCCGTACCCATTGCCCACCCGCAGCCCCGGGAACAGACCCAGCACCTTCGCCACATGCGCGACCGAACCGGCCTCACCACCCGTGAACGCCGTCCGCACCCCCGCGAACGCCCCCGGATGCTCATCCACCAAGAAGTTGAACAAACTCGCCGACAACTGGAGCATCGTCACACCGTGCTCCACCACCAGCCCCTCGATCACCGCGGGCTGCGGATTCTGCCCCGGCTGC
>NZ_JBHVJT010000102.1:0-11247 GCF_042798815.1 Kitasatospora sp. NPDC057738
GCCCGTCGCCCCGCCCGTCGCGCCCGTCGCGCCGGAGCACGGTGACCCCGCCGTCCCCGCCGTCCCCGCCGAGCCGTTCGCGGCCGAGCCCGCTCCCGCCCCGCGCGCCCCGCGCCGCCCCCGCCCCGTGCTGCTGGGCGCCTGCGCCCTGGTGCTGTGCACCCTGGCCGGCGGCGGCATCGGCTACGCCGTGCAGGCCCAGCGCCCGCCCACGCCGCTGCCGCCGCTCCAGGTCGCCCACCCGTCCTACCCGGCCGGCACGGTCGACCCGGCCGCCCTCGCCGCCGAACAGCCCAAGCCGCTGGCCATCGACGGCGACCTGACCAAGCTGCTGATCACCGCCCCCGAGGGCAGCGCCCCCTGGGCGGACTTCGCGGACAAGCCGAGCTGGGTGTCGATCGGCGAACTCGCCGAGGAGAACGGCGACGAGGTCGCCACCTTCAAGGACCTCGCCTCCAACGGCTTCCGCCGCGCGGCCGAGGTGGCCTGGAAGAAGGACGACGTCCGCTACCGCATCACGCTGACCCAGTACACCGCGGACCACGCGGACCAGGTGCGCTCCGTCACCTGGCCGGCGTTCGCCGACGGCGCTCCCGGCGGCTACAAGGTGGACGCCGCGCCGCACCACTGGGCCGACAGCAACGAGCAGTACTACTTCGGCGAGGCCGTCGCCAAGCGCGGCCCGCTGGAGATGAAGGTCGAGGTCTTCGGCCCCCAGCCGGTGAACCCCGACACCCTCAAGGACCTCGCCAAGCGGCAGTGGGAGCGGCTGGTATGAACGACGACACCGTGACCGCCGCCGCCCCGGGCGCGCCCGAGCCGGCGCCCGGCGCCCCGTCCGCGCTGACCGGCCCGCCCATCGGGTCCGTGCCGCCCGGCGGGTCCGTTCCGCCGCTCGGATCCGTCGATCCCGCCGCACCCGCCGCACCCGCCGCGCCCGTCGATCCCGCCGCGCCCGGCGTTCCGGCCGGTCCGAGTCCCGCCTCCCGCCGCCTGCTGCGCGCGGGCGCCGCGACCGCCGCGGCCGCGCTGGTCGGCGTGGTCATCGGCGTCGGCATCATCAAGACCCGGTACGACGACCCCGCGCCGGTCACCGTCGCCGCCCCGTCCACCGGTCCCACGCCCACCGCGACCGCCACGCCGTACGGCGCCAAGTCCAACGGCAGCCACTTCGGCTCGCTGCGCGACCTGCTGCTGCCCGTCCCGGCCGGCTACCAGCCCGGCCCGGACGACGGCGGCTACGGCAACGACACCGAGCTGGGCGGCGAGCAGCTGGCCGCCGAGCTGGACGCCGACCTCCAGCAGCTCCCCAAGGAGAAGCGCGACAAGATGCGCTCCTACTGGGAGAGCATGCACGTCAAGGCCACCGGCGTGCGCACCTACCGCGCCGACGGGGACGACCTGGTGATCGGCCTGAAGCTGCGCCAGTTCAACCAGCAGGAAGTGCAGCGGATCAACGAGTACACCGCGGTCTTCACCGGCGACACCGGCCTGTTCCGGATCGGCCCGGCGATCCCCGGCCACCCCGAGGCGCACTGCTACCTGATGCCGGCGCCGCCGTCCGCGCCGATCGACTACCTGGAGTGCTCGGCCGCCGAGGGCGACCTCCTGGTGATCATGAGCGCCGAGGGCGTGGCACCGCTGCCCAAGGACAGGATCGTCGCCCTCTTCACCGCCCAGCTCGACCGCCTCGCCCGCCCGGGAGCGTCCGTATGACCGACCACGCCACCCCGCCGCCCGCGCCCGAGAGCGCGCCCGCGCCCGGGAACGTCCCGGCGCCCGCGCCCGCGCCCGAGAGCGTGCCCGCGAACGCACCGCAGAACGCGCCCGCGAGCGCGCCCGATCCGCTCCTGGCGGCGCTCGCCGCGCCCGTCGCCGTCCCCGAGGACCCGGCCGTCCTCGCGGAGCGGGAGGCCCGCCGGGCCCTGCGCCGCAAGGCCGCGGTGCGCTGGGGCGGCGCCGCCCTGGTGTTCGTCCTCGCCGGCACCGGCACCGCCCTGGCCGTCACCGCGCCCGAGCGCACCGACCTGCCGGGCCTGGCCACCGCGAGCGACGGCCGCTACACCTTCGCGCCGCTGACCCTGCCGCCGCTGCCCGCCGGCAAGGGGGCCCCGGACGACAAGGGCAAGTCCCTGCATCACGCGGACCTGCGCCACCTGCTGCTGCCCGCGCCCAAGGAGGCCGGCGGTTCGCTGACCCCGCCCGTCTTCCCGGCCCCCGGTGCCGGTGCCGTCCCCTCGGGGTCGCCCACCGCCTCGGGGTCGCCGACCGCCTCCCCGGCGCCCTCGGCCTCCGCCGGCGCGCCCGCGCCCGGCTCCGGGTTCGGCCAGTGGGTGCCCTGCGACGCGCTCGCCGAGGACCAGCAGGACCCGGTCAAGGTGCGCGTCCTGCTGCTGGAGGACGCCTGCCGCGCGGCCACCGTCCGGGAGTGGACGGCCTCCGACGGCACCCGCACCCAGATCCGGCTGCTGCGCTTCGGCTCCGTGCGGGAGTCCTGGGAGGCCTTCGCCGACCTGCGCTCCAAGGGCCGCCCCAAGGCCGCCGCCGACACCAGGAGCACCCCCCACGACGACTGGGACACCCTCGACGGCATGAGCCTGACCACGGTGGAGTCCACCGCGGCCGGCTCCAAGGGCGCCCCCACCGCCCGCGTCGCCTACCTCTCCGCCGCCGACGTCCTCGCCGTCGTCACCATGACCAACCCCGCCGGCGTGCCCACCGCGCCGTTCCGGCAGGTCGTCACCCTCCAGGCGGATCTGCTGTCCTGACTCCGCCTCAGCGGCCGGGCCGGTTCCCCCCGGGGAGCCGGCCCGGCCGTCCTCCCCGCGCGCCTTCTGGGACAGGATCGGGATATTTCCCGCACCGGCCCGTGAACGACCCCCGCGTACGGTGATCACGCATCGGAGAACGCACCGCCGAAAATCGACAGCAGGAGAACCCATGCGCACGCGCCGCCTCGTCCTCACCGCCGCCGCCGTCGCGGCGATCGCCGCCACCGCCACGGCCTGCGGACCGGACAACAGCGACACGAGCGCCGCTCCCGCCGCCACCGGCCCCGCGGCCACCGGCCCCGCCGCCACCGGCTCCGCGGCACCCGCCGCCGCGCCCACCACGGCCGCCCCGGCCGGGGCCGCGCCGACGAAGACCGCCCCGCCCAAGTCCTCCCCGGCCCCCTCCGCCCCCGCCGCCGACAAGAGCGGGTACGGCCAGGCCTGCGGCGCCAACGACCTGGACTTCACCGCGAAGACCGAGAGCCAGGCCGGCGGCTACATCCTGATCAGCGCCAAGGCCAAGCAGGGCATCACCTGCACGCTCCCCGGCACCCACCCCGTCATCGCGTTCGGCTCCGGCGGCATCGAGGCCGGGCCCTTCGAGCACGGCACCGGGGAGTCGATCACCCTGAGCGGCGCCAAGACCGCCTACGCGGGCATCATGGCCAAGACCACCAAGGGCAACCAGGCCGTCCAGTACACCGACGTCATCATCGGCATCGGCACCCCCGACCCGAACCCGGTGAGCGTCCCCGTCGGCACCACCCCGGTCGACAAGCCGGTCGTCACCAACTGGCACACCCTGCCCAAGGACGCCGTCCCCGCGAGCTGACGCGACGTCACATGCGCGATGGTGAAAGCCGGATGACGGCGGAATGCCGACGGCCGTCGGTGTGCCGACGGTGCGGCCCGGCACCTTGGAAGAGGACCTGCCCCACCTCTTCCGAGGAGCGCACATGACGATCACCATCCGGTCGGGAAGCACCGTGATGTT
This sequence comes from Kitasatospora sp. NPDC057738, assembly GCF_042798815.1. Lineage (NCBI taxonomy): Bacteria > Bacillati > Actinomycetota > Actinomycetes > Kitasatosporales > Streptomycetaceae > Kitasatospora > Kitasatospora sp. NPDC057738. Next base: position 3,766 of record NZ_JBHVJT010000102.1, read on the forward strand.
CACCGGCGACTCGATCACCGACGGCCGGCGCCGGGAGAGCGAGGACGGCCTCGGAACCGGCTACCCGCTGCTCGTTGCCGGCGAGTGGGGCCACCGCCACCCGGACCGGCCGGTGACCTGGCTGAACACCGCGAACGCCGGCGACAAGGCGATGGACCTGGAGGCCCGCTGGCGCACGGACGTGCTCGACGCGCGCCCGGACGTGCTGTCGATCCTCGTCGGGGTCAACGACACGGGCTGGCACACCCTCGACCCGAAGGGGTACCCGATCCCCGCGGAGCGCTTCGAGGCGACCTACGACCGCCTGCTCGCGCCCCTCGCCGAAGCGGGCACCCGACTGCTCCTCATCGAGCCGTTCCTCGTGCCGATCCGCGGCGTCGTCGAGGCCGGCGACGCGGTGCTCATCGGCGAGAAGGAACGCGAGCAGTGGCGCGCCGACCTGGACCCGAAGATCCAGGCCGTGCGCAGGCTCGCCCGCCGGTACGGCGCCCAACTGCTCGCCGCCGACGGCAGGTTCGCCGAACTCGGCGCGACGGCCCGACCGGAGCACTGGTCCGCGGACGGCGTCCACCCGACCCCGGCCGGTCACGCCGCGCTCGCGGCCGCCTGGCTGCGCCTGGTCGCCTGACCGGGCCGGGGGGCACCGTCCCGGCCCGGCCGCCGGGGCCCCTGCCGTCACCCCCGCAGCCTCGCCGCCACCGGGCGGTGGTCGCTGGGGGTGGCGGGGAGGGTCCAGGTGTCGGTGGCGGCAAGGCCGCGGGTGAGCACGTGGTCGATGCGGACCAGGGGGAACGCGGCCGGCCAGCTGAAACCGAATCCGCCGCGGGCCGGGGTGAGACGGCGGGCCAGCGGGGCCAGGGCGCGGTCGTCGGCGGCGGTGTTGAGGTCGCCCAGCAGCACGACCCGGCGCAGCGGTTCGGCGTCCAGGGCCCCGGCGAGGGCGGCGATGTCGCGGTCGCGGTGGGCGGTGGCGAAGCCGGAGAAGGTCGTGCGCACCGAGGCGAGGTGGGCGACGTACACCGCCAACGGCCCGCCAGGGGCGCTGACTTCGGCCCGCAGGGAGCGGTTCCAGCCGGGGTCGATGATCAGCCGCCGGGACTCCGTCACCGGGTAGCGGCTCCACAGGGCGACGGTGCCGGTGCGGGCGTGGTGGGGCAGCGCCCGGTCCAGCACGCTCCGGTAGGCGGGCAGGGCCGCGTCGGTGACCTCCTCCAGCGCGACGAGGTCCGGGTCGGCGGCGAGCAGCGCGCGGGCGGTGCCGGCCGGGTCCCGGTTGGCGGCGTTCACGTTGTGGGTGACCACCGTCAGGCCCGGCCCGCCGGCCCCGCCCGCCGGGGCCCCGCCGGACAGCAGCAGCGGCCCGAACACCACCGCCCACACCGCCACCAGCACCCCGCCCGCGCAGGCCGCCGCCGGTGCCCGGCGCAGCGCCGCGCACAGCAGCGCCGCCACCGCCACCAGGCCGCTCCACGGCAGGGCGCTCTCCCACAGGCTGCCCAGGCCCACGCCGAGCTCCGGCACCAGCCGGTGGCCGCCCAGGGCGAGCGCGGTGAGCAGCCCGAGCGCGGCGGGCACGCGCCCGCGCCGCCACCGGGGCACGGCCCGCCACGCGGGTGCGGCTCCCCGCCCCGATGCGCCCGGCCCCCTCGACGCGAGGAGCCGCTTCAGTGCGGCAGGCCACCTCGGCCCGGCCGGCCACGTCGGCGCGGCCCGTCGCCGCCGCCGGGGCGGCGGTCCGGGCTCCGCGGGCGTTTCGGACGGCACGGGCGGCACGGAGGACGGCACGGAGGACGTCACGGCGCGCCCCCTCACCCTGCGGCGTCCGGCAGCGGAGCCGGGCAGGTCCCGCCCGGCCGGGTGAGCAGTTCGAAGTGCCAGATCTCGTTGGCGTACACCTGGCACAGCCCGTACCGGGCGCCGTTCTGGATCAGCCAGTAGTCGGCGCTGGTCGGCCCGACGTCCACCGCCTTGCCGGAGACGTGCGCGGACTTCTCCGGCGTGTTGACGAACTTGCGGGCCTGCTCCAGGCTCCCGTACTTGACCACCCCCCGGTCCAGCAGCCGCTGCTGGTAGGCCTTGCTGCGCCAGCCGGAGGTGACGGTCATCTCGATGCCCTGGGCCCGGGCGTCGCCGGCCGCCCGCTGCAGGGCCTCGCGCAGCGGCCCGTCCAGGTTGCCCACGGCGGGGGAGCCGGTGTCGGAGGGGCTCAGCGTCCTGCCGTCCGGGATCTCCCCGTCCGCCTCGGCCTCCGTCGTGACGGGCGAGGCGGTGACGGGCGAGGCGGTGACGGTGGCCGCCAGGGTGCGCAGCACCGCCCCGGCGCCCGGCGGGTCGGCGGCGGCGCACGCCCCGGCCAGGGTCAGCACCGCCGTCGCGGCGGCGCCCGCGGCCAGCCGCCGCCGTCCGCCGCGCGCCGCCGTGCCCGTGGCCGTGCCGGCACCCGTCCCCGTCCCCGTCTCCGTCGGGGTGTCCGTCGTGTCCATTCCTGCCTCCCGGTGTTGCTCGTCCGTTGCCGGACCATTGGAGGAGAGACGGTGTTGCGAGGACGTCTGCGCAGGCCGATACGTTTTCGATAGGTCCCATCGGGTCCAATGGGTACGAACAGCGGAGAGCAGGGAGAACGGCACGTGCGGGTCCTGGTGGTGGAGGACGAGATCTACCTCGCGGAGGCGGTCCAGGCGGGCCTGCGGCTGGAGGCGATCGCCTGCGACATCGTCACCGACGGCGACGCGGCGCTGGAGCGCCTGGCCGTCCACAGCTACGACGTCGTCGTCCTCGACCGCGACATCCCCGGCACCCACGGCGACGACGTCTGCCGCAGCATCGTCCGCAGCGGCCTCGGCTGCCGGGTGCTGATGCTCACCGCCGCCGCCCGCCTGAACGAGAAGGTCGCCGGCTTCGAACTCGGCGCCGACGACTACCTCACCAAGCCCTTCGACCTCGCCGAACTCGTCGTACGGCTGCGCTCGCTGGCCCGCCGCCCCGCCCAGGCCGCCCCGCCCGTCCTGGAGTACGCCGGGCTGCGCCTGGACCCCTTCCGCCGGGAGGTCTACCGGGACGGCCGCTACGTGGGCCTGTCCCGCAAGCAGTTCGCCGTCCTGGAGGTCCTGATGGCGGCGCGCGGCGGCGTCATCAGCGCCGAGGACCTGCTGGAACGCGCCTGGGACGAGAACGCCGACCCCTTCACCAACGCCGTCCGCATCACCATCTCCGGCCTGCGCAAACGCCTCGGCGACCCGTGGGTGATCCAGACCGTGCCGGGCGTGGGCTACCGCCTCACCGACCCCTCCACCGACCCCGGCCAGGAAGGCACCCCGCGGTGAACCCCGACCCCGGCTCCGACCCCTCCGACCCCTCCGACCCCGGCTCCGACCCCGGCCGCCGTACGGGCGGACGCCGCACCGGAAACCGCCCGCGCCGCCTGACCGCCCGGATGCGCCTGACCCTCAGCTACACCCTCTTCGCCGTCACCGCCGGCCTCCTCTCCCTCGCCGTGGTCTACGTCGGCATGCGCTACGTCCCCAACTACCCCCTCACCTCCTCCAACCCGCACTACCGCTCCGACGCCCCCTCCCGCCAGGAGATCCTGGACTCGCTGCTCAGGGCCAGCGGCTACGCCCTGGCCCTGCTGACCGCCGTCGGCCTGATCGGCGGCTGGCTGATCGCCGGCCGGGTGCTGCGCCCGCTGCAGGACATCACCCGCGCCGCCCACCGCGCCGCGAGCGGGGCCCTGGAACACCGCATCGCCCTCACCGGGCCGCGCGACGAGTTCACCGACCTCTCCGACGCCTTCGACGAGATGCTGGCGCGCCTCCAGCGCTCCTTCGAGGCCCAGCAGCGCTTCGCCGCCAACGCCTCCCACGAACTGCGCACCCCGCTGGCGATCACCCGCACCATGCTCCAGGTCGCCGCCGCCGACCCGGCCGGCCAGGACTGGGGCCGCCTCGTCACCCGCCTCCAGGACACCAACCAGCGCGGCATCGAGATCAGCGAGGCCCTGCTCCAGCTCGCCGACCTCGGCCACGCCCCGCCCGACCTCGCCCCCACCGACCTCGCCGCCGCCACCGGCGAGGCGCTGGCCGCCGTCCGCGACGAGGCCGAGGCCTTCGGCGTCACCCTCACCGCCGACCTGCGCCCCGCCCCGACCACCGGCAACCCCGTCCTGCTGCGCCAGGCGGCCGTCAACCTGCTGCACAACGCGCTGCGGCACAACCTGCCGCCCGGCGCCGGCGGGCGGGTCACCGTCGCCACCGGGGCCGACCCCGAACGGCCCGGCCGGGTGCACCTGACCGTCACCAACACCGGCCCGCGGCTGACGGAGGAGGCCGTGGCCACCTTCACCGAACCGTTCCTGCGCGGACGCGGGCGCACCGCCGGGACCGACCCGGCCCGCCGCGGCCACGGCCTGGGCCTGGCGATCGTCGCCGCCGTCACCGAGGCCCACCACGGCGAACTCCACCTCGCCCCCGACCCGGCCGGCGGCCTGCGGGCGACCCTCGCCCTGCCCGGCCCGGCCGCCGACCGGGAACGGCCCGACCCGCGCGCAGCCGGATGACCGGAAAAAATCCCTCCGCCCGTCCGTCACATCCCCGGGCCGGGATCCGTCGGTGAGATGACAGCGACCGACAGCCGGAAGGACCCCACCGTGCTCACCGACCTCATGTACGTGACGCTCTACGTCACCGACCAGGACCGCGCCCTGACGTTCTACACGGAGCAACTCGGCCTGGAGAAGCGCATCGACTTCCCCAACCCCGGCGGACGCTTCCTCACCGTCGGCGTCCCCGGCACCCCGGTCGAACTCCTCCTGTGGGCGCACCCCGCCGCCGCGGGCCGGCCGGACGGGCCGGACGGGACGCCCGGCCCGGTCATCCTCGAATCGGACGACCTGCGGGCCGACTTCCGGGTGTTCCGCGACCGCGGGGTGGTCTTCGACCTGCCGGAGCCCGAGGACTACGGATTCGGGGTCCGCATCGAGACGGCGGACCCGGACGGCAACCGCATCTCGCTGCGCCAGCGCCGCCGTCCGGACCGGGCCGACGGCTGACCCTCCGCGGCCGGCGGAGCGCTCGGCGAGGAGGTGGACGTTGGCCTCGGCACCGGCCGTGATCCGGGACGGCAACCATGCGTGCGGTCCGACCGTACGAAAGGGCGGTTCCTGCCCCTCGGCGGGTGGTTCAGGGATACGGCCGGTGGTCGTCGCGGTGGGCGGTGCCGCCGCCTTCCGGGCGCCAGGAGCGGCTGTGCCGGGACAGGGTCCAGGTCTGCGGTGCGTGCCGGGCGGCGGTGATCCAGGCCGCGAGTTCGGGGAGCGCGCTCTGCCGCAGGACGTGTCGGGCCGCGGCCCGTTCGACGGCCGGGAGCGGGGCGACCCGGATCCGTACCGTGGACCACCACCGGGGGTGGATGCCGCCGCCGTAGTTGGCGGGCAGGCGCGGCACCCACTCGACGTGCAGCGCGGTTCCGTCCTCCCACGGGCGGTCGCCGAAGTCCAGGTCGGCGGCATCCGTCTCCTGCGCGCCGAGGACGGCGCGGATGTCGGTCGGGGTGAGCGGCCACGACAGATCGCGCGGCAGTCGGCGGTTGCGGGCTGGCATGCGCCCGAGGATGGCAGACGCCCCGACGGAAGCGCATGCGCGTTTCGCCCCGGGGCCTTTCGGGCGGGCCGGGCTCAGGCGGGGCCGGGGAAGGTCTGCCAAGCTGCTCCGGTGTTCGAATTTCGTCTCTGGCTCGCCGCACTCCCGGGACCCGTACCGGAGGCCGAAGCCCGCAGCTACTGGAACCTGAAGGACCTCCCCACCCCGAACCTCGACGGGGCGCTGAGGCGCGCGCACTACGTCTACGTCGGCGCCTGGCACGAGGGCCACCTGTCGGACGAGCCGCAGTCCGGCCGCTGCCCCGCGGTCAGGATCTCCGACTGGCTGTTCTACCGCGGGACCATCGACCGCTACCAGGCGCCGCTCCTCGACGCCCGGTTGAGGGACGAACTCATCAGGATCCACCGGCCCCGCCCGGGTGACCTGCCGGCGGAGTCCGCCGATGCGGAGACGATCGCCGCGTTCCTCACGGCGAACCTCGGCCGGCACCTGCTGCCCGAGGAAGCGCCACCGGCCACGGCCTGACACGCCGACGGGCCCGACTGCCGCTCAGCCGACCGACCGGTCCTCCTGTCCGTCCGTCACGACCGGCAGGAGGCCGCGCTCGCCGAACACCTTCTTGGCGACGAAGGTCGCGTTCAGCGCCTTCGGGAACCCGCAGTAGACGGCGGAGTGCAGCAGGGCCTCGACGATCTCCTGCGGCGTGAGCCCGACGTTCAGCGAGGCGTTGACGTGGACCTCCAGCTGCGGCTCGCACCCGCCGAGCGCGGTGAGCATGCCCAGGGTGACCAACTGCCGCTCGCGCGGCGCCAGCCCGGGACGGCTGTAGATCTCCCCGAACCCCCACGCGACCACCTGGTGCCCGAGCTCGGGGCTCACCTCGCCCAGCGACTCCACCACCCGCCGCCCGGCCTCGCCGTCGATCCGGTCGAGCACCTCGGCCCCGTGCGCGAAACGCTCCCGGCGGACCTCTGCCTCACTCGCGGACATGCTCATCTGCGCTGCTCCTCTCCCGTTTCCCGGCCGCCGACCACCGACGGCGGCGACCACGGAAGGAACCGTAGAACTTGGAGCGCACTCCAACTCAAGTCCGCCACGCAACTCCACCTCCACAGGAAGATTTGCGGCCCGGACCCCCTGAAATGGCATCACCTCGCCCTACCTGGGCCGAAAGATTTCCTGCGGACACGCGGTCCGGCGGGACGGCGCCGTGTACCGGGGTAGCGTTGCCCGTCCGTTCCCGGCGGCCGCGGCCCCGGGCTTCGCGAGATGGAGCAGCCGTGTCCTCGAACGTCTTCCGCAGCGGCATCGGACAGCTGCTCCCCGATCAGGGGCCCGACGGGCTGAGGGTCTGGAGCGTGGCCCGGGCGCCGAGGAGCGCGCTGTACGGTGCCCCCGTCGAGGCCACCGTCCTGCTCGAAGGCACCGACGACCTCGACCGGGCCGACCTTCCCCTGGTCGGCGAGGTGCTCGGCAGGGTCGACCACTACATCGGGACGGGGATCCGCTTCGTGCGCGAGCAGGTGGAGGCCGACCCGGCCTTCTTCGGCCTCACCGAAGCGCAGGCGCGGCCCTACCGCGGCCTGTCCGTCGCGGACTTCCCACTGGACTGCCCGCAGCTCAACTTCTACCTCGACGAGTGGCACCTGCGTTTCGCCGAGGGACGCCTGCCGATCTGCGACCCCTACGGCCTCGCGGTCGTGTTCGACGGCCAACGGCCGGTGAGGGTGGAGGACTTGAGCGACGCCACGGCCGTGGACGACGAGGGCACCGAGGATGCCGACGACTCGCGGCGACAGGGAGCATGAGTCGCCTCCGGGTGCCCGCGTGGGGGGGGGGGGGGGAAGAGGGGGGTCCCCACCCCCCCCGCCCACCTGGGGGGCGG
>NZ_JBHVJT010000102.1:11257-24721 GCF_042798815.1 Kitasatospora sp. NPDC057738
TTTTTTTTGGACCAATGAGCACAGCGGGGCTACCCCCAATTGGGGGAGAAGGGGAACGGCCTCCTCCTTTTGGTCCCGGGGGGGGGGGGGGCCCCCCGCCCCCCCCCCCCCCCCCACGCGCGCATGCGGGCGTCAGGCGCGGTGGTACGGGGCGGGGGTGGCGACCTCGCCGCCGAGGGTGGCGGCGGCGTGGCGGGCCCAGTAGGGGTCGCGCAGCAGTTCGCGGCCGATCAGGACGGCGTCGGCACGGCCGTCGGTGAGGATGTCCTGGGCCTGGGCGGGGTCGGTGATCAGGCCGACGGCGGCCACCGGCAGGTCGGTCTCGCGGCGCACGGCCTCGGCGAAGGGCACCTGGAAGCCGGGCCCGGCCTCGATCCGGGCGTCGGGGACGATGCCGCCGGTGGAGACGTCGAGCAGGTCGACGCCGTGGGCCCGGAGCTCCTTGGCGAGGCGGACGGTGTCCTGCGAGGTCCAGCCCTCGCGGCCGTCCTGCGGGTTCTCGGTGATCCAGTCGGTCGCGGAGACGCGGAAGAAGACCGGCAGGTCCTCGGGCCACACCGAGCGGACGGCGTCGACGACCTCCAGCGCGAAGCGGATGCGGCCCTCGTAGGAGCCGCCGTAGCCGTCGGTGCGGTGGTTGGACGCGGGGGAGAGGAACTGGTGGACCAGGTAGCCGTGGGCGCCGTGGACCTCGGCGACCTGGAAGCCGGCGTCGAGGGCGCGCCGGGCGGCGTCGGCGAACTGCCGCACGATCTCGCCGATCTGCTCCTCGGTCAGCTCGTCCGGGGTGGTGTGGGCGGGGGAGAAGGCGTCGGCGCTGGGGCCGACCGGGGTCCAGCCGTGCTCCTCGTCCGGGGTGACGGGGCGTCCGCGGTCGATCCAGGTGCGCTCGGTGGAGGCCTTGCGCCCGGCGTGGGCGAGCTGGATGGCGGGGACGGTGCCCTGGCTCTTCAGGAAGTCGGTGATCCGGCGGAAGGCGGTGACCTGCGCGTCGTTCCAGATGCCGAGGTCGTACGGGCTGATGCGTCCTTCGGGGCTGACCGCGGTGGCCTCCGTGATGATCAGCCCGGTGCCGCCGGCGGCGCGGGCCGCGAGGTGGGTGAAGTGCCAGTCGGTGGGCACGCCGGCCGCGTCCCCGTTCGGGGCGGCGCTGTACTGGCACATCGCCGGCATCCAGATGCGGTTGGGGACGGTCAGCGACCGCAGGGTGAGCGGGGCGAAGAGAGAGGTGCTCATGTCGGACTCCCGGTGGGTCGGGCCGGCGCCAGGACGCGGAGGCGAATCAAGGGCTGGTGTGCAACTTTTGCAGCTGCATTTACATTCGCAAACAATAGTTGCGCACGCAGGGACTTGCAAGGGTTCTCCGTCGGGCCGGCCCCGCCCCGGGGTCGGCCCCGGGGTTGGGTCCGGGATCGGGCCCGGGTCCGGCGGAAAACCCGTTGGCTTCGGCCGCCGGGCCCGCGATACTCACCCACCGGCGCCGCGCACGACCGCTCCCGGCGCCGGAACAGGGGAGTGCATGGAGTTCTTCGCGTGCGGGCGGTGCGGACACGCACTGACCGTGCCGCTGTCACGGGTCCCGTACCCCGCCTACGCGGGCTTCGGCTACGGCAACGGCCACCCCATGCCCGTCCTCATGGATTCGGGCACCTACGCCGTCGACGACCACCCTCGCAGCGCCTCCCGCTCGATCGTGATCGCCCCCGGCGACGCCCACGGCACCACCCTCGTCCAGCGGCGCGAACCCGGCGCCTGCTGCGGCATCGACGGCCGCAACGGCCCGAACGTCACCTGCGCCGGCTGCGGCCGGAAGGTCGCGACCAGGATCGACGACTGCTCGCTGTGGCAGGCCACCTGGCTGGAGCCGGACGCGGTGCGCCCCGTCCCCGCGGGCCCCGCCCGACCGGTCGCGGACTGGGCGGCGCTCACCCAATGGTGGTGCGCCGCCGAGCCGTTCGACGAGACGGGGCGGTGGGACCCGCGCTGGGAGGCGGAGTCGGCCGTGGTGCTCGCCCACCTGGTCGCCGCCGCGGACGGCTCGCCCGTCGTCCTGCCCGGCGGCCCCCTCGCCGAGGCCTTCCACGCGCTGCTCGACCAACTGCTCCCCCCGGGACGGGCGGCCGGGCGCCCTCCCCGGCGCGTGGCTCTGGCCGGTCCCGGCCTGCCGCTGCCCGGCCCGCTCCCGGACATCGCCGTGGTGCCGCGGCACCCGCAGACCGGCGAGACCTGGCCGGTCCCCGCGGGCGTGGCCGCCGCACCGCTCGCCGTCGGCTTCTGGACCTACCTCGCCCACCACCGCGGACGCGTGGTCACCCCCGTCACCGGCCGGTTGCCCGCCGGCGTGGAGCGCGACGACCTCCTGCCGCCCCATTCCTGGTGCGGCCCGCGCCCCCTGTGGCGGGCCTACCACGCCACCCTGGAACGCCTTCGGGGCGCGGGGGTCGGCAGCTCGTGACGGTGTCGCCGGTGCGGCCGGTGCGGTCGGTGCGAGTCGGGCGGGCGCCGTCGGTGGTGCGGGAAAAGGGAGTCGGCATCCCGTAACGCCGGACGGCGCCGCCCGGGGGAACCGGGCGGCGCCGTCGGAAGCGGGGCGCGGGGGCCGCGTGCAGCGGCGGCCGTCAGCGCGCCGTCTGCGGGAGCCGCTGGGCCGGGACGGCGGCCCGGGCCGTACGCGGCGCGGAGCCGGAGGCGCCGGCGGCGGCCGCGGGGGAGGCGCCGAGGGCGGTGCCGCGGGTTTCCTCGGCCCACAGGACGCAGACCAGCAGGCCGACGGCGGTGGTCCCGGCGGCGATCAGCATGGTCGGGCCGGTGCCGAGCCCGGTCAGCGACAGCGGCAGCAGGTAGGTGCCGACGGCCGCGCCGATCCGGCTGACCGAGGTGGCGACGCCCACGGCGGTGGCGCGGATCTCGGTGGGGAACAGCTCGTTGGGGTACGTCCAGTCGAGCACGTTCGGCCCGCCGCACAGGAAGGCGTACGCGCACAGCGCCAGCAGCGCGACGGCGGCCGGGGCGGTGGGCCACACGCCCAGCAGCGCCAGCGGGACGGTCATCAGCGCGAAGGACCAGATGATGACGGGCCGTCGGCCGCGGGTGTCGATCAGGCGCAGCGCCGGGTAGCAGCCGAGCAGGAAGACCAGGCTGATCAGGCCGGTGCCGAGGGTCTCCATCACGGTGCCGCCCGGCATGCCGAAGGAGGAGAGGATCTGCGGGCCGAAGGTGAGCATCGCGAACAGCGGGCCGACCTGGCACATGAAGAACAGGCCGCAGAACAGGGTGCGGCGCCGGTAGGGCTGGGTCATCAGCAGGCGCAGCCCGGCGGGGCGGCCGCGTTCGGCCGGATCGGGCATCAGCTCGCGGCCGTCGACCCGGACCCCGAGGTGCTTCTCGACCACGCGCACCGCGTCACCGACCCGCCCGTTGGCGGCGAGCCAGCGCGGGGACTCCGGCGAGCCGCGCCGGATCACCAGGAACACCACGCACAGCACCGTGGAGCTCGCCAGCATCCACCGCCAGCTGCCCGGCCCGGCCAGCTCCAGGAACAGGTAGCCCACCACGTAGGCGAGCACCGAGCCGGCGTACCAGGCGACGATCTGCTGCCCGAGCAGGCGGCCGCGCTTCCTGGCGGGCAGCCACTCGGCGAGCAGCGAGGTGGCGATGGGGTAGTCGGCGGCCACGGCCATGCCGAGCACGAAGCGCAGCACGGCGATCGCCCACACCGCGTCCACCCAGAAGGAGAGCACCGAGCAGGCGACCATCACGAGCAGGTCGGCGGTGTACATCACCTCCCGGCCGATCTTGTCGGTCAGCACGCCGAAGAGCGCGCCGCCGACGAACATCCCCACCAGCGCGGCGGCGCCGATCAGGCTGACCTCGGCGGTGGACAGCCCGAGGTCCGGGCGCATCCCGATCAGGGCGACGCCGACGATGCTCAGGATGTAGCCGTCGAGCAGGGGTCCGCCCGAACAGGCCAGGGCCAGCCTGCGGTGGAACGCGGTATACGGGGCGTTGTCGATGGTCTGGGACATGTGCTGGGGGTCCTCCGGAGCGTACGGCACGCACTGCGCACCGTGCGCCGGGTAGACGGCAGGGGAAGACGCCGCCCACCTCGGACGGCGCCATCGCCCGGTCACAACGGGCGACCGTCCACGGTTGCCCCGGTCCCGCGGGGCCGCCACCGGGCCGAAGGTCGAGGGGATTCACGACCAAGGTCCCGAAGCGGACGGGCCCTTCGCCCGTGCCGGAACGGCGCCCGCCCAGTCCTGCCGGGGGCGGCCGCCGCCGCGGGCCGCGGGAGCGCTCCGGGCGTGACCCTTCTCACCCGCGGCCCCCAACAGCCCTGGAACTGTGACCCGTTCCACACCCGGGCGATGCCCGTCCGTACGGGGGCGACCCCGCTGCGTCACCCTGGACGGGCCGCGGCGGGCCGCCGGCCGGCTCCCCGTGAGCGCTCCGTCAGGCCGGCATCAGGCCGGTATCAACCCGGCTCGGCTCGGCTCACCTCGGCGTCAGCCCCAGCCGGGCGAGGCCCGAGTCCAGCGCCGCCTCCAGGTGGTCGGTGGAGCCGGTGGTCAGAAGGATCAGCACCCCGCCCTGGACCCCGGCCAGCAGCGCCGCGGCCTCCCGCTCGGCGTCCAGGCCGGCGGCGAGCGCCCCGCCGTCCCGCAGGTGGCGGATGCCCGCGGCGAGCCGGCGCTGCCACTGCCCCAGCAGCTCGGCGGCCACCGTGCGGCCCGCGTCGGTGGCCGTGCCCAGCTGGGACAGGGCCACGTGCAGCGGGCAGTCGACGCCCTGCGCGCGGTAGCGGGCGAGGACCTTGTCGCGCCACTGCCACCAGGCCTCCCGGGAGGTGAGGGAGTCCAGCTCCGGCTGCTGGTCGTCGAGCACCCGGGCCGCCTCCAGGCGGGCCACGGCCAGCAGCAGTTCGTCCTTCCCGCCGGGGAAGTAGTGGAACAGCTGACTCTTGCTGGTCGCGGTGCGGGCCATCACGTCCTCCAGGCGCAGCGCGAACACGCCCGTCCCGCGGATCTCCAGGGCGGCGCCCTCGACGATGCGCTGCCTGGTCGCGGCGCCCTTGCGGGTCGGCGGCACCTGCCCCTTCGGTACGGTCACGGCAGCAGCACCAGCTTGCCGGTGGTGCGCCGGGACTCCAGGTCCGCGTGCGCCCGGGCCGCCTCGGCCAGCGGGTAGCGGCCGGTGATCCGCGGGGTGAGCCGGCCCGACAGGACGAGGTCGAACAGCTCGCCGGCGCGCCGCACCAGCGCCTCGCGGGTGGGGACGTGGTGGTGCACCACCGGGTATGTCAGCAGGATGCTGTTCGGCAGGTCGGTGGGCCGCAGCTCGGGCACGCCCATGAAGGGGCCGTAGTAGGCGTGCACCCCGTGCGGGCGCAGGGCCAGCTGGGAGGAGCGGAAGGTGTCGGCTCCGCCGCCGTCGTAGACGACGTCGGCCCCGCGCCCGCCGGTCAGCTCCCTGATCCGGTCCTCGAAGCCACCACCGGAGTGGACCAGCACGTGGTCGGCGCCCGCCTCCTTCGCGACGGCGGCCTTCTCCTCGCGGGAGACCAGACCGATCACGGTGCCGCCGCGCGCCGTGACCAGCTGGGTCAGCAACCGGCCCACCCCGCCCGCCGCCGCGTGCACCACGGCGGTGTCGCCCGGGGCGATCGGGTAGGTCTCGGTGCTCAGGTGGCTCGCGGTCAGGCCCTGCATCAGCAGGCCGCCCGCGATCTCGTCCGGTACGCCGTCCGGCACCGCGACCAGCGAGGCGGCCGGGACGGCGAGCAACTCGGCGTAGCTGCCCGGGTGGTAGAACCAGGCCACCCGGTCGCCGACGGTCAGGCCGTCCACCCCCTCGCCGAGCGCGACGACGTACCCCATGCCCTCGGCGCCCAGGACCACCGGTGCCGCCCAGCCCGGGCCGCCCTCGGCCCGGGCGCCGACGTCCATGTAGTTGACCCCCGCCGCGCCCAGGCGCACCAGCGCCTCGCCGGGGCCGGGGGCCGGGTCCGGCAGCTCGGTCCAGCGCATGACCTCGGGGCCGCCGTGCTCCTCGATCCGGATCGCGTGCATGGGCTGACACCTTCCTGTGCGGGCTCGTCGAAGCGGGTCGAAGCGCGTCGAAGCGAGGGAGGGGAAGAGGGGAACGAGCAAGCACGCTAGGCAGTCGACAATGGACCCACAAGTCCAGAAATCCTTACGGCGACGGGCGGTTGCCCCGCGGCCAGCGGCACGGCGACGTCCACGACGGGCTCCTGCGGTCCGGCGGTCGCCCGGTTCGGGTAGTGCACCTCCCGGTTCGGCCCGCCCCGCCCGTACCCGCGGGCGGCGGCCCAGGCGCCCACCGCGTCGTGGGCGGCGGCCATCGCGGTGAAGCCCCGCCGGGTCAGGGCGGTGTACGCCTCGCGGTGCGCGGGTTCGATGCGCACCGCGAACGGGCCGTGCGGCCCGACGTCGTTCGGGGTGGGGGCGCAGACCTCGACCAGGGCGTCGCAGTCCTCGCCCACCAGGCCGTGGTACACCGCGAACAGCGGTCCGGACAGGCACGCGCCGACCTCCCGCAGCCGGCCGAGCAGCAACTCGCCGGCCTCGGCGAGGAAGCCGGGCAGCGCGGCGGCGTCCACGTGCCGGCGTACGAACAGCACCCGCTGCTCGGGCACGTCGCGCTCGGCGATCTCGAACACGGTGGTGCTCCTTCCGCTCAGAACCTCCCGGGCGTAGCCCACCGCCTCCCGGCGGGCCGCGTGCTCGGCCTCCCGCTCCCGCCAGTACGCCAGCAGCTCCCGCTCGCCCGCGTTGCCGTCGGCGTTCGCGGTGCCGTCGGCATCCGCGTCGGCGTCGGGGTCTGCGCCGGGGTCCGGGGCGGCCGCGTCCAGCACGGCCGCGATCCGCGCCAGCGGCAGCCCGGCGGCGCGCAGCAGCGCGATCCGCCGGGCCCGCTCGACCTGCGCCGGGCCGTAGCGGCGCACCCCGGTGCGCGCGTCGACCAGGGCGGGCGGCAGCAGCCCCCGCTCGTCGTAGAGCCGCAGGGCCTTGAGGCTGAGCCTGGTCCGGGCGGCGAGTTCGCCGATGGTGATCACGTTCTCCTGCACGCCCGCCACTGTGCCGCCTTCCCCTGGGGGAGGGGCAAACCCCGGAACGCTATGCGGCGGTACGTCGGCATTCGCACCGGAACCGCCCACAGAAGCCCGCAGAACCCGCGGAAGTCCGTGGAAGCCCGCCGGATCCGCCTCCTGTTCGGGGTGCCGGGCGGGGTGGTTCACCGGGCCGTGGACCGGAGGCCGTCCGTGCACGGTCGGCTGCCCGCGACCTGCGCGGAGACGCCCCCGGGTCGCACCGTCCGTGGGCGAACGACGACTCGGGCGCCCCGTACGCCGCCGGAGGGGACCGGGCCCGCCGCCGGCCCGCCGGGGGGCGGGGGCCGGTGATGGCCCGAGCCGAGAGCGGTTCATATGATGGGAATTCAGTAGTTGACTTGCCGGTGTCATGATCCTCGGAGTGCGCCCGGACCAGGGTGCGCCCGGGGAACCGGGCCGGTCCCGGATCCGCTCCGGTCCTCGGGCTCGATTCAGGGAGATGCATGCGCGGCACCGTGCTCGCCGACCGCTACCGACTGGTGGACTGGCTGGGCGGCGGGTCGATGGGCGATGTGTGGCTCGCCGAGGACGAGGTCCTCGGCCGCCGGGTGGCGGTCAAGGTGGTGAAGCCCGCCCTGCTGGACGAGCCCGGCTTCGCCGAGCGCTTCCACGCCGAGGCCCGGGTCATGGCCCGGCTGCGGCACCCGGGCATCGTCGGCGTGTACGACTACGGGCACGACCGCGGGACCGGCCACGACCGCGACCGCGGGCCCGAGGCCGGGCCCGGCGACGACCACGGGCCCGACGCCGGGTCCGGCGACGACCACGGGCCCGACTGCGGGCCTGACGCCGGGTCCGGCGCCGCGAACGGGCGGCGCCCGGTCGGCTACCTGGTCATGGAGCTGATCGAGGGGCAACCGCTGAGCGCCGTCCTGGAGCGCCGCGGAGCCCTGCCGGTGGCGGAGGCCCTGGAGCTGGTCCTGCAGGTGCTGGAGGCGCTGGAGGCCGCGCACGGGTCCGGGGTGGTCCACCGGGACATCAAACCGGCCAACCTGATGGTCCGTGGCGACCGGACGGTGATCGCGGACTTCGGCATCGCCCGGCCCGACTGCGACGCCCGGACGACCGTCCCGGGGATGGTGCTGGGCACCGCCGCCTACCAGGCGCCGGAACAGGCCTCCACCGGGACGGTCACCGCCTCGGCCGACCTCTACGCGCTCGGCGTGGTCCTCTACGAGTGTCTCGCCGGCCGGCTCCCGTACGAGGGGGAGACCGCCCTCGAAGTGATCCTCAAGCACCTGACGGAGCCCGTGCCGCCGCTTCCCGGGGAGGTGCCCGCGCCGGTGTGGGCGCTGGTCGAGCGGGCGATGGCCAAGGAACCCGGTGAGCGCTGGCCCGACGCGGCGACGATGGCCACCGCCGCACGCCGCGCCCTCACCGCGGTGGAGGCGGCGCCGTCGCCGGGCCCGTCCCCGTCCTGGACAGGGAGTGGGACCGGGCCCCGGCCGGTCGCGGCGCGTGCCCCGCGGACCGGACACGCCCCGCGGACCGGACGCGCCCCGCGGACCGGACGCGCCCCGCGGACCGGACGCGCCCCGCGGACCGGGCACCGCCTGCGAGCGCTGGCCGGGGTGACGGCCCTGACCCTGCTCTGCGTGGCCGGGGCCGCCGGGGCGGCGGTGGTCCGGCCCGACCGGAACGGCGCGCCGCAGGACACCGCCGCCGTCGCCGGGCCCACGGACGGCCCCGCCCGGCCGGACGCCGCCGCGTTCGTGGAGGCCGCCGGCCCGCTCACCGGACAGCCGTCCGCCCCGGCCGCGCTCCCGCTCCCGCCCCCGCCGGCCGTGCCGGGCACGGGCGAGAGTCCCGCCCCCGCCCCGGCCGCGCCCGCGCCGACCACCCGGAGCCCCTTCGCCACGCCCCCCGCCCCGGCCTCCGCCGTGCCCACCCGCGGCTCCGCCCCGCTCCCGGTCCCCGCCTCCACCACCGGGGAGAACCCCGCCGCGCCCGCGCCGACCCCCACCGCCCCGGACCGGCCGGACCCCGGCGAAACGGCCACGCCCACGCCGTCCGCGACGCCGACGCAGCCCACCCGGCAGCCGGTGGCGCCGCTGCCCGAGCTGGCGCGGATCAGCAGCAACGGCGGCACGCTGGACAACTCCTACTCCAAGGACCGGGACGGCAACCAGGTCGACACCTTCGATGCCAACGGCACGCTGGCGCAGGTCTGGCGGCTGGACAAGGTCGACGAGGGGCGGTACTACCTGCGCAACGCCTCCAGCAACTTCACCAAGGGGCTGGACCAGGACAGGGACAGCGGCCGGGTGCAGATCTGGACGAGCCCGCCGTCCAACTGGAACCAGGTCTGGGCCATCACGCCGGTTCCGGGCGGCCACCGGATCGTCAACGCCGACACCAACCTGTGCCTGACGTCCGACGGCGTGGGCCACTGGGTGCGAGTGGCGCCCTGCTCGGGTGCGGACAACCAGGTGTGGACGTTGAGGTGAGCCGCCGGCCGCCGGCCGGGCCCTGGGAGGGTCACTCCGGCAGCCAGGACGGCCACTGCCGGCGGGGCCGCACGGCGGGCCCGCCCGGGCCGATCAGGGCGCGCAGCCGGTTGGCCTCGGGGGAGCCGAGGGAGGCCAGGATGTCGTAGGCCTCCGACCGGTGGGCCCGGGCCGCCTCCCCGTCGCCGTCCCCGCCGCGCTCGGCGAGTGCGTCGCCGAGCGCCGCCAGGGCCAGCCCCCGTCCCCGGCGGTCGCCGTCGAGCGTCAGCACCTCGACCGCCCGGTCGGCCGCCGCCACGGCCTCCTCGCCGCGGCCGACGGCGCGCAGCGACTCGGTGAGCCGCAGCAGCGTACGGCCCGTGCGGCGCCGGTCGTCCGGCCGCAGCAGCGACAGGGCGTTGCGGTGGTGGTGCAGGGCCTGTTCGAACTCGCCGCGGTCGTGGGCGATCGTCCCCATCGAGTCGAGGGCGAGCGCCTGGAGGTCGTGGTCGGCGAGCCGGTGGCAGATCAGCAGGGACTGGTCGACGACGCGGACGGCCGCGTCGAACCGGCCGAGTTCGGTGAACGCGCGGGCCAGGTTGAGCAGTTCGGCCGCCACCGAGCGCCGGTCGCCGAGCTTCTCCCAGGCCGAGACCGCCGCCGTGAAGCCGGCGACCGCGTCGCCCGGCCGGCCGACCTGGACGAACAGGGCGGCCAGTGAGGCGTGGGCCAGGGCGAGCAGCGGCCCCGGCAGGTCGTGGGCGGTGCACAGGTCGCGGGCCCTGAGCAGTTCGGCGAGGGCCGCGGGTTCGGAGCCGACCTCGGTGAGCAGCCGTCCGAGCACCAGCCGGGCCCTGACCTCGGCCGTGCGGTCGCCCTGCCGGAGGGCGGCCCGCAGCAGGACCTTGGCCGCGTGCCCGAGCGGCCGGGTGGCCTGGCCGGTGTCGCACAACAGGCTGCAGCCGAGCAGCAGTTCGGCGACCAGGTCGAGCCGGGGCGGCTCGGGGAGCCCGGCGTACTGGCCGACCAGTGCGCCGATGCCGTGGTAGTCGACGCGGCCGTGGGGCGGCGCCGCCGCACGCAAGGCGGCTCCGGCACCGTCATCGGCTCCGGCACCGCCGTCGGCAACGGCACCGGGCAGGGCGGCGCGGGCGGCGGACGGGCCGAGGGCCGCGACGGTCTCGGCGTGGTGGTGGGCCGCCAGCCGGGTGAGCACGGCGGCCGGGAAGTCCTCCGCCGCCTCCTGCGAGCCGGCCTCCGCCCGCGGCCCGGCCTGCGGGGCCGGGGCGAGCTGCTGGGCGAAGGCGCGCAGCAGGTCGTGGTACCGGTAGCGGTCCGGGGGCGCGGTCTCCAGCATCGAGCAGTCGACCAGCGACTCGGCCAGTTCCTCGGCCTCCTCCTCGGGCAGGCCGAGCACCGCCGCGACCGCGCCCGGTGACAGGTCCGGTACCTCCGGCACCGCCAACAGCCGGAAGGCCCGGGCCTGTTCGGGCATCAGCTGGTCGTAGCCGAAGCGGAACGCCGGTTCGACGGCGAGGTCCCCGGCGCGCAGCACGTCCAGCCGGCGCCCGTGGCCGGACAGCTTGTCGAGCAGCCGGGCCATGGTCCAGTCCGGCCGGCAGGCGAGGCGGGCGGCGAGGATGCGCACGGCCAGCGGGAGGTGCCCGCAGAGCCGGACGAGTTCCGCGGCCGTCCGCTCCTCGGCCCGCAGCCGCTGCCCGCCGATCACCCGGCCGAGCAGGCCGAGGGCCTCCTGCCGGGCGAAGGCGGAGAGTTCGACGACGTGCGCGTTGGGCAGCGAACCGAGCCTGGCCCGGCTGGTGACGAGCACGGCGCAGCCGGGCCGGCCGGGCAGCAGCGGCCGGATCTGTTCGGCGTCCCGGGCGTTGTCGAGGACGACCAGCACGCGTCGGTCGGTGAGCAGCGAGCGGAACTGGGCGGAGCGTTCGGCGAGCCCGGGGGCCAGTGCGTCCGCCGGTACGCCGAGGGAGCGCAGGAAGGTGCCCACGGCCTCCTCGGGGCGGGTCGGGCGGCCGTCGGCGCCGTGCAGGTCGAGGTAGAGCTGGCCGTCGGGGAAGTCGGCGGCCAGCTCGTGCGCGACGTGGACGGCCAGCGCCGTCTTGCCCACGCCGCCCAGGCCGGAGACGGTGGCCACGGGCACGGTGCGGGGGGCGAGCAGGACGGCCCGCAGGGCCTCGGTCTGCGCCTCGCGGCCGGTGAAGTCGGCGAGGTCGGCCGGGACCTGGGTGGGCCGGACCGCCGCCCGGTACGGCGGGCGGGTCCGGTGGGGCGGGCGGGTGGCGGCGGCGGGCCGGGGCCGCGGGGGCGCCACGAGGCCGGTGTCGGCCACCAGGATCCGGCGCTGCAGTTCGCGCAGTCCGGGCCCCGCGCTGACGCCGAGCTGCTCGCGCAGCCGCTGGTCCGCCGTGCGGAAGAGGCCCAGGGCCTCGGCCTGCCGGCCGGTTCCGTAGAGGGCGAGCATCAGCAGTTCGGAGAACCGTTCCCTGAGCGGGTGTTCGGCCACGACGGCGGTCAGCTCGGCGACGAGCTCGCCGGACGGTCCGGCCTCGATCTCGGCCTCCAGACAGGACTCCAGGACGGTCACCCGGCGTTCGGCCCACTCGCCGCGCTGCCGTTCGGCGTAGGGGCCGGGGAGCGCGGTCATCGGCTCGCCCTGCCACAGGGCCAGCGCCGAGCGGAGCGCGCCGGCGGCGTGGGCGTGCTCGCCGTCGGCGCGCAGTTCCTTCGCCTCGTCGAGGAGCTCCTCGACGCGGTGGGTGTCCAGTGCGCCCGGGTCCAGGGCGAGCAGGTAGCCCCCGCTGAGCGTGGTCGGCGCGTCGGGCCCCAGGACGCGGCGCAGGCGGTGGACGTAGGTGCGGATCACGGCGGAGGGCTTGGCGGGCGGCTCCTCGCCCCACAGGTCGTCGACGAGCTGACCGGTCGACACCGGGTGGTTGGCCCGCAGCAGCAGCGCGAGCAGCAGGCTCCGCTGCTGCGGCGACCCGAGCACGAGCTCGCCGCCGTCCCGCCACCCCCGCAGCGGCCCCAGCACCGCGAACCGCAAACCACCCACCAGCCGTCCCCCTCCGCCCGCGCAACGATCCCCCCGGCGCATGATACCGACCGCATCACCCCTGGTCAGAGGCGCCGTGCCCGGTCCGGGCGGTCGACGGCGCGCTGCTTGTCCATCGCCTGTCAACACATTGTCGACCGCCTGTTGACGGGCGCGGCCGAGGCTTCGAGCAGTCGGACCGCACCGATGCGGTCCGGGAACGAGAGGAGTACTCCATGGCACAGCGGAAGTCCCTGGTCCGTTCGGCCCTGGCCGCGGCGGGCGTCGCCGCCGCGCTGTTCGCGACGGCCGCCCCGGCCGGCGCGGCCACCGCGGACCAGCAGCCGGCGCAGGCGCTGAGTGCGGCGCGCAGCACGCAGGTCGCGGTCGTCAACTGGACGGGCTGCGAACTGCGCCTGCAGAACGCCTGGCTGGACCACGGCATCTGGTCGAGCGGCCTGGCCCCGGACGCCATCGTGCGCGACGGGAATACCGGGCGCTGGCAGTCCGAGAGCAACGGCCTCCTCACCGGGACCGAGGGCCACGTCATCTACGACGCGGAGAACTGCGGCAACCCCGGGCTCAACGGCAAGCGCGTGCAGCTGCACTGGAACAACCCGTACGCCGGCAGCAACGGCTACGACTCCGCCGGCTCCGACCCGATGTTCCGGTTCGCGCAGAGCGGGGGCAGCGGCAACAACGCCGCCGTGTACTGGACGATCACGGGCCCCTGAGCGGCAGCCGGTTGACCGTCGGGGGGGGGGGAGGGGGAGCCCCCCCCCCCCCCAGGGGCCCCCGAGGGGGGGGGGGCTGGTGGTGGGTTCCCCCACAAAACGGAAAGGAAGTTTTTTTCC
>NZ_JBHVJT010000102.1:24731-30574 GCF_042798815.1 Kitasatospora sp. NPDC057738
CTCCTCCGCGGGGGGGAGCCTGGTAGCTGCTCGGCCATCCCGCGCGCCCCCCCCCCCCCCTCTCGTCCGCCCCGGGCGTGCGGCGGCTCCGGCGGCTGCTGCCCCAGGAAGCGGACGGGCCGGTTTCGGCCAGTCGCGCCGACGGTGGATACATCCGATCGCATCTTCGGCATGCTGACCGCACCGATTGTTCGAGATGCGACGAAGGAGAAGGCCATGCGTCGAATTGCGGCTCTGGGAACCGGTGCGGCGCTGCTGGTGGCCGCCGGTGTGATGGCGGCGCCGGGGGCGTCGGCGACCTCGTACTGCAGCACCACCCAGGGCACGAACTGGGGGTCGGTGAGCTGCCAGACCACCGCCACCAAGAACCACTGGCAGCTGGTGCTGGTCTGCAACAACGACAACGTCAAGGGCAACCAGACGACGGTCTTCGGCTCCTGGCACATGGGCAACGGGAGCGACACCCTCTACTGTCCGACCGGCTACAGCTCCGCCTACACCAAGGTCAACAACGACAACTGACCCACCGCACACGGGTGTCGGCCGTCGTCGCGGCGACGGCCGACACCCCGGCGCCTGCGGGGTCCCGGGGGCCGGTCCGCTCACGTCATCGTGTAGCTGAAGTTCGACTTGAAGGAGTTCATGGAGCCGACCGCGATGGTCTCGCAGGCCGTGTAGAACTGATTCTCGTCGTTGGGGTCGAAGCCGTTCGCGGACACGAGCTGGGCCAGTGACCTGAACTCCTGGAGGATGCGGGCGTTGAGCTCCGCGTCGGGCTCCTTGCTGTCGCGGTGGTACTGCGAGTCCGCCGATCCGCCGCCGGTCTTGGCGAACAGGGTGAACCGGTTCATCGCTTCGTGGAGCGTGGCCGTCTCACCGGTGACCACCTTGTTGAACGCCGCGACGGCCGCGGTCGGGTTGGCGGCGGCCCGGCGGAACTCGGCGCCCTGGATGATGGCCACGATCTTGGCGCAGTACTTCTGCGCGTCCTTGGGCAGATCGTCGAACGGCTTGCTGCCGCTCTCCGACAGCGCCTTGATGAACCGGTTCGCCAACTGCTGCTCCGTGAGCCCCGAGTTGGTCCTGGCCAGGTCGAACAGCTGGGAGTAGTCGCCCTCCTGCACGCTGCCGAGGACGAAGTTCCCGCCGGCGCCGATGGTGTAGGAGGCGCCGTCCTCCACGTCGCTGTACGTGAACGGGTTCACCATCGCCTGCCGGTTGCGGAACGCCTCCAGATCGAGGCCGACCCCGCGCAGGGACAGCCGCCGGCGCACTTCCTTGTGGCGCTTCATCTGCTCCTCGTCGGAGATCGTCAGCGCGTGCTGGAAGCCCCCGGTGGCGATCGCGGCGGGGGTCACCGGCGCCAGGTTCTGCCCGCTCGCCGCCCGCACCCGGGCGTGGGCCGCGTCGATGAGCTTCTCGTACGAGGTGAAGTGTTCGGTCTCGTCCGCCTCGGCCATCCTCCCGATCTCGGCCAGGATCGCCTGCTTGTCCGCCGCCGGCAGTCTTTTGTGACGCTCGGCCTTCCACTGGACCTTCTCGGTCTCCTCCGCCGTGCTGAGGGTTCCCCTGGCGACGGTGACGACCCGCTGCACCGCCGCGGCCGCCCCGCCCGGTACCGCCCCGACCGGGGCACGGTCCGCGCGGCCGGGCGAGTCCGGGACGGCGACGGCCCGCTGCACCGGCGCCGCCATCACCCGGCGCGCGGTCGCCTCCGCCTCGCGCTCGAAGCGGTCGGACGGGTCGCTGACGCGCAGGCCGTTGCCGTGGTCCGTGCCGGCCACCGGGCCGTTGCGCTGCTGGATCACATGGGTCAACTCGTGGGCCAGGGTGTGCTTGTCCGCCCCTCCGGCACCGAGGACGACATGGCTGCCCGAGGTGTAGGCGCGGGCGCCCACCTCCTGCGCCGAACGCTGCGCGGCCGTGCCGGTGTGCACCCGCACGTCGGAGAAGTCCGCCCGCAGCCGCTGCTCCATCTCCTCCCGCAGCCCGGCGTCGAGCGGCCGGCCCGGCGACCCGAGGACCCGGTGCACGGAGGAGCGCTGCACGGGCTCCCCGCCGCCGCCCGGCTCCTGGTGGCCGCAGCCCGGGGCGTGCCGGTGGCGGGCCTCCTCGAACATCCGGGCCACGACGGCGTTGCCGACAGTGCGCTGCAGGGCGGCCACCTCCTGCGGGGACGGAAGGCCCGCCCCCGGCCGCACCGGTACGGCTGCGGTGCGGGCCGTCCGCGCGGAGTCGGCGCCCTGGCGGCCGGAGCGGGCGCCGTCCGGCGTTCTGGCGGCTTCCCGTGCGTGCATGAGGGACCCTTTCGGGGCGGAGGACGGCTCAGCCTCCTGTATACGTGCCACGGTCGGCCCCCGGCCAGGTACGCGGGGGCAGAGTCACTGCCCCCGCGGGGCAGACCCGGCCGGGCCGCCCGGCCGGCCCGGCCGGGGCAGCGCGCCCGTCGAGCCGCGTCACCCGGCCGCGGCAGCGGATCGGTGCGCGGTCCACGCGGCCCGCAGCTGGGACAGGCGCGACCGGAGCTCCGGGTCGTCCGCGCTCGACGCGACCAGGCCCGGCAGGACGACTGCCCGCCCCCGGTGCAGGCGCACCTCCAGGAGACAGTGCTCGATGCCGCGGTTGACCTCCGGCGAGACCCCGAACGACCGCACCTGCGGCCAGGTGACCACACGTGTCCTCAGCAGGGTCCGCGTGGTCAGGCCCGCGGAATCCACCGTGGTACTGCCGCAGAACGGGCCCACGAAGGAGGCGGCGACGACGTAGGCGACGATCAGGCAGAGCGTGAAGGCCGCGATCATCGCGGGATCCCGGCCCTTGGCCCCCGCGGCGAGGACGAAGGCGAGGGCGCAGGCCAGAGCGGTCGGGAAGAGGACCAAGGTCCGCCGGCCCGTCCGCCGGTACCGGATCGGCGCCTTGAAGCGGAGCTGCCCGTCGCGCCGATCGCCCGTCACGTCCTGACCCACGGCATCTCCGTCGACCCGGGCGCGGCGAGGAACCCCTCGATGCCCCACTCGGCGCCCCAGTTCCTGCCCGCCCAGTCGCTCTTGGGAGACCAGAGGGGTCGGGCCGGCTGAGGCCCCCACACCTCGGGGTCCGCGCGCACCAGCAGCTCGTCCTCCGCCGCGTAACCGCCGGTCAGCACGGTTGCCAGGAACTCCGCGAAGCCGCCGTCGAAGTGGTCGAGCCGGTCCTCGTAGAACACCGTCACCGGCCACTGCTCGGGGTCCGGACCGGTCGTCAGCCAGCAGCACTGGTTGTGGTTGCTGTTCCAGCCCCAGGACAGCAGGCCGCCCGGGTCCGGGAACACCGGGGTGGGGCCCGGCCGGTCCCACCACTGCTCCTCGCCCTCGATCTGGTCGCGGAGATCGACGTCGTTCGTGATGCGCCAGTCCGCCAGGCCGCCCGGCGCTTCGTAGAAGGACGGCTTCTCGCTCGGCGTGTACACGCCCCACTCGCCGTTCAGGTTCACCCCGCCGTACAGGTCGACGAACGCGCGGTAGTCCGAGGGCAGCTGGACCCCGAGTTCGGCGGGCGCCAGCTCCCACGGGACCCGCGCCGGGGTGTACACCGGCTCTCCCATGATCGCCCGCAGTCGGGTCCACGCCTCGGTCATCGCCCATCCTCTTGTCGGCCGTCGTCGTCGTACTGGATGCCGCACTCTAGGCGACGGTTCCGACAGGCTGCCGTCCCGCTCAGGACGCGCGCTGTGACTCCTGCCGGCTGTCGTAGTGCTCCTGGGCGGCGAGGAGCTCGTCCCCGTGCCGGCCGAACCACTGGATGAGTTCGGTCAGCGGCCCGGCCAGGCTGACACCGAGTTCCGTCAGGCTGTAGGTGACCTGGGGCGGGGTGGTGGGCGCGACACGGCGGTCGACGAGCCCGGCCCGGGCCAGTGCCTTGAGGTTCTGCGACAGCATCTTCTGGCTGATGCCACCGACTCGTTGGTGCAGCTGCGCGAAGCGGTGCGGGCCGGCGATGAGGGCCGAGACGATCAGTGTCGCCCAGCGGCTCGTCGTCTGATCGATGATCGGCCTGAGCACGCACCTGTTGTCGAAGGTGTCGTGGGCCAGGAGCCGGGCGGCCGTCGCGACGTGCTGAGTTTCCATCACGTCATGAGGTTACAAAAAAGTACGTACTTCCTCGCAGTAACCAGCTTTCCTACGGTGACTTCCGCAGGCACCAACGTTCGAGGAGTCACTGTGATCAGCAGCAACGCACGTACGGCGATCGTCACGGGAGCGTCGAAGGGCCTCGGCGCGGGGATCGCCAAGGCGCTGGCCGGGACCGGCGCGGCCGTCGTGGTGAACTACCGGGAGGACGCGGAGGGCGCCGAACGGGTCGTCGCGGGCATCACCGCCGAGGGCGGCCGGGCGATCGCGGTCCGGGCGGACGTGGCCCGCGGCGACGACGTGCGCCATCTGTTCGATCGCGCGCGCGAGGAGTACGGACCGGTCGACGTGCTCGTGAACAACGCGGCCGTCGCCGCCTTCGCGCCGCTGTCGGGCATCACCGAGGAGGAGTTCCAGCGCGAGATGACCACGAACCTGCTCGGGACGATCCTCACGACGCAGGCCCTCGCCGCGCAGGACGACATCGGCGCCGCGTCGATCATCAACGTCTCGACGGCCGGCACGCTCACCCACCCGCCGTACGCCTCGCTCTACGTCGCGTCCAAGAGCGCCGTCAACGCGTTCACCATCGTGGCGGCCAAGGAACTGGGCCCGCGCGGCATCCGGGTCAACGCGATCATGCCCGGACCGTCGGACACCGAGGGCACCAGGGCCATGGGATTCCCCGGCTCGGCCCAGGAAGCACAGGCGATCGCCGGTACCCCGCTGGGCCGTACGGGCACCCCGGACGACTACGGCCCGCTGGTGGCCTTCCTGGCCTCCGACGACGCGCGCTGGATCACCGGGGATGTCATCCTCGCTTCCGGTGGCATGCGCTGACGTCCCGTCCGTTCTGCTGCGGGCTCCGTTGTGTGCCTGGGGTCGGCACTTCCCGCGGCCGGATCGGTGAACGTCCGCAGGAGGTGCGTGCGGCCGCCTCGGCGTGGCTCGCGCAGCTGACGGGTGGCCGGCCCTGTCGCCCTCGCGGTACCCGGTCCGGGGCGGGCGTGGTGTGGCGCCCGTCGTGACGGATCCGTTCTCGAAGGGTGGGTGCCGGGCGCCGCCGCACCGGCCTCGGCGGCACCGTGATGGTGATCCACCGCTTCAAGCGCCACCGCGCGGCAGCCACGGGACGGGACACGACGAACTCGCTGTCCGCCACGAAGCAACGGTGCTGGTCGAAGCCGTCAACGAATGGCTGTGACCAGTGCTTTCGACACACGCCCTGGTGGCCGAGAGGTCGCTCGGGTCGGGGCTGCGCTGGCTCCTGTTTCCGTCGGAACGGGGCCTTGCCGAACGTCAACCGCGTTGATCGGAGCCGGCCTTCGGTGCAACGGGCGCACCTCTCGTGCCCTCGCAGAACGCTCGGTCTGGGCTGGCGTACAGGAAGTCGGCGGGGTCGACTTTTCGTGCGGTGCCGGGGCTTGGGCGTGGGTTGTTCGGGGTGGTGCGGCTCCGACCGGCCCTGTCCTTTCATCGAGCCGGTGCGCAGGAAGTCGGCGGGTCCGACTTCCTGTGCGGGCGGCTGGTCTGCGGGAGGGGTGGGGTGATCGGGTCTCAATCCACCCCAGGCGCGGGAAGTCGCTGGGGCCGACTTCCCGCGCGTGGGGTGGCCGGGTTTTGGGGCGGGGCGATCGGCGTGTGCTGCCGCGCAGGAAGTCGGTGGGGTGAGATTCCCGCGTGGTGCGAAGAGTGGTTGGGAGGGTTGGGGGGCGGCCTGGTCGGTGGTGCTGG
>NZ_JBHVJT010000103.1:0-29351 GCF_042798815.1 Kitasatospora sp. NPDC057738
GGGCCCGGGGCGGTTCGGGGACGGGCGGTCGGTCGGTCGGGGACGGCGTCAGGCCGGGTCGGCCACGCGTCCGCCGCGCAGCCCGGCGATCACGTCCCACAGCTGCGCCGGGGTGGCGAAGGTGTCGGCCACCAGCTCGCCGTCCGGGATGCTGATCCCGTACACCTGCTCCACCTGGACGAGGAGCTCGACCATGGCGAGCGAGTCCAGGCCCGCGGCGCGCAGGCTGGCGTCACCCGTCAGCGGGCCGCGGGCGGCGAGCCGGGGCAGGGTCTGGAGCAGCAGTTCCTCGAAGGCCGTGTCCCACGGCCGGTCCTGGCGGGTCTCGTCGGTCATGGGTGCTACCTCCGTGCGGTGGATGGGTCGGTGGTGCGGGCGGCGTCGTCGCCGGGCTCCAGGGCCCGGCGCTGCAGCGCCAGCCGGGTCGCGGAGACCACGCGGTCGCCGTCGACCAGTACCTCGGCCGGGGCCCGGTGGCCGAGGAAGCCGAGCAGGCTGGCGGTGAGGCCGTACGCGCCCACGTTGGGGACGGCGAGCAGGTCGCCGGAACGGACCCCGGGCAGCTCCACGGCCCGGGCCAGGATGTCCGCCGGGGTGCAGAGCGGACCGGCCAGGGTCACCGGCTCGGCCGGCTCCCCGGCGGCCGGGGTCCGGGCCGGCCCGGTCGGCTGGGCCCGCAGGGGCAGCAGCCGGCCCAGACCGGACAGCCCCCCGAGGTGGTTGATCCCGGCGTCGAGCACCGCGTAGGTGCTGCCCCGGCTCGGCTTGACGTCGGTCACGGTGCTCAGCAGCCGCCCGCTGTCGCCGACCAGGTAGCGGCCGGACTCGAAGGCGATCACCGGCCGCCCCTCGCGCCAGCCGGGCAGGTTCTCGTCCAGCACCTCGGCCAGGGCCTCCCGCAGCCGCCGGTACACCGGCCGCTCGCCGGCCGTCGCGTACGGGCAGGCGAAGCCGCCGCCGAGGTCCAGCAGCTCCAGCTCGATGCCGAGCCGGTCGCGCAGGTGGGCGGCGGTGCGCACGCTCTGGGCCAGTTCGGCGATCAGGCCGTCCTCGTCCGCGGAGTTGGTCAGCGGGAAGAAGTGCAGCCCGACGACCCGGGTGCCGGCGACCCGCAGCCGGTCGGCCTCCTTCGCGAGCCAGTCCAGGTCGAAGCCGAACTGGGAGGGGCCGCCGGTCATCCGCAGCCCCGCGGTGCCCGGCGCGCCGGCGGCGTTGATCCGCAGCACGCAGTCGGCCACCGCGTCATGGGCGGCGGCGGCCGCGCCGACCCGCTCCAGGTCCCCGAAGGACTCGACGGAGAAGGCGCGCACCCCGGCGCGCACCGCCTCGTCCAGCTCGGCCGCCACCTTGCCCGGCCCGGAGTACAGCAGTTCCCCGGCCGGGTGCCCCGCCTCCAGCGCCGCGGCCAGCTCGCCGCGCGAGGTGACCTCGGCGTGCACGCCGCCGCGGCGCAGTTCGGCGACCAGGGCGGGGTGGGGGTTGGCCTTCAGGGAGTAGTAGATCCGGGAGGGCTGCGGGACGGCCTCGCGCAGGTCCCGGGCGGCGGCCCGGACCCGGGCCGCGTCGTAGACGTACAGCGGGCTGCCGTACGCCGCGACCAGTTCGGGATCGGTGAACGCGCCCGCGGTCACGGGCCCACCTCGGCACCGGGGCCGCCCGCGGCCCGCCACTCGGGCTCCGCCAGGATCTCCAGCACGGCGCAGGTGCAGGTGAAGCCGGATCCGCTGCCGACCACCAGGACCTTGTCGCCGGGGCGCAGCACGCCCGTCTCGGCCAGGTCGTTCAGCCCGGCGAACTGGTCGGCGGCGCCGAGGTGTCCGGCCCGGCGGGCGAACTCCCAGGTGGTGCGCTCCTCGGAGACCCCGAGCATCTTCTGCACCTGCCACTCCATCTTGCTGCGTCCGGTCGCCGGAATGACCGTCCAGGCCAGGCCCTGACGGTCGGTGCCGGCGTCCGCGAGGGCGGTGTCGATGGCCTCGCCGACCACGCCGACGAGCCGCTCGGTCGCCTCGCGCAGGCTGCCGTGCTGCTGCACGTAGTGGCCGACCCGCTCGCTGAGGGTCTGCTGCTCGCCGGTGGGCAGCGGCTCGAAGCCCCTGCCCCGGACCACGGCCTCCAGCGAGTTGTCCGAGACCGTCGCGGTGGACACCAGCCGGGCGAACCCGCCCCGGTTGCTCAGCACCACGGCGGCGGCGCCGTCGCCGTAGACGATGCCCTGCTCCTGCCGCCAGCGGCGCATCAGCGGCGCGCCGAAGCGGTCGGCCGTGGTGAGCACCGCGCTGGTGCCGGGCTCCGCCGACGCCAGCCGGTGGGCGGCGAGCTCCAGTCCGGCGAGGCCGGCGTTGCACTCCTGCTTCAGCTCCAGCGCGGTCACCCGGGGGCCGACGGCGTGGTTGGCCACGTAGGAGGCGGCCGGCCAGCCGTCGATGCCCTGGAAGTAGATGTAGCTGTGCACCAGCAGCGCGACGTCCTCCGGGGAGGCACCGGAGCGCTTGAGCGCGGTGGTGGCGGCCTGCACCGCCATGTCGGGCGGCGCCACGTCGTCCGGGGCCACCCGGACCGACAGCAGCCCGTCGGCCTCGAACTGCTCGGGGTCGTACTCACCCGAGTCGACGGCGGAGCGCGCGGAGACCGCCGGCGGCAGCCAGGCTCCGGTCCCCGACACATACACGTTTTGCCAGCGCATGGGGTCTCCATTCCTCGTGACGGTCCGTCGGGCGATGGAGTCGAGCCCTCACCCCGCCGTCCACGGCATCCTCCGAGCGCCAACTTGGGTGCCGCTAAAACCCGGCGGGCGACCCGCGCCCGGGCCGCGCACAAGCCCGGCTTCAGCCCGGCCGACCAGCCTGGGGCGCGACGGCCCCGCGACCGGGGCCGGCCCTGCCGACGACGGGAGCCGAGCATGCAGCAATCCCCCGGGGACGAGGCGCCCCCCGACCCGCGCCGGTGGTGGGTGCTCGCGGTGCTGTCCGCCGCGCTGTTCGCGATCCTGCTCAACAACAGCCTGCTCAACGTGGCGGTGCCGCAGCTCATCCGCAGCACCGGCGCGGGCATGTCGCAGGCGCAGTGGATCGTCGACGCGTACACCCTGGTGTTCGCCGGGGCCCTGCTGACCGCCGGGACGCTCGGCGACCGCTACGGCCGCAAGCGGGCCACCCTGGCCGGCACCGCGACGTTCGGGGCCGGTTCCCTGGTGGCGCTGTTCGCCGACGGACCGTCCCAACTGCTCGCCGCACGGGCCGTGATGGGGCTCGGGGCGGCGTTCGTGATGCCGGGCACCCTGGCGATCCTGGTGAACGTCTTCCCGGCCCGCGAACGCGCCCGGGCGATCGCCGTCTGGGGCTCGGTCTCGGCGCTCGGCGTGGCGGCCGGCCCGGTCCTGGGCGGCGCGCTGGTGGACCGCTTCTGGTGGGGATCGGTGTTCGCGGTGAGCCTGGTGCCGGCGGTGCTGGTGCTGGTGGCCGGCGCCGTGCTGCTGCCGGAGTCGGCCGATCCGGCCCCGCGCCCGGCCGACCCGGTGGGCGCCCTGCTGGGCGCCGGCGCCATGGGCGGGGTGGTGTACGGGGCGATCCAGGCCTCCGGGCACGGCTGGACCTCGCCGGGCGTGCTGGCGGCGCTGGCCGCCGGCGGAGCCGCCGCGGTCGCCTTCGTCGCCTGGGAACGCCGGCACCCGCACCCGATGGTGGACCTGGCCCTGCTGCGCAGGCCGGCCTTCGTCGGCGCCGGGGGCGGGAACCTGCTGCTGATGACCGGCGTGGCCGGCACGTTCTTCGTGCTCACCCAGCGGCTGCAGTTCGGCCTCGGGCTCAGCCCGCTGCGGGCCGGGCTCGGAATGCTGCCGAGCGCCCTCTCGGTGGGTGTCGGGGCCTTCCTCTCCGGTCGGCTGACCCGCCGTCACGGCCCGCGCGGGGCGGTCGGCGCGGGACTGGCGCTGGCGGCGGCCGGCATCGTCGTGGTCGGTGTGGTGGACGGCGGCTACCCGCCGGTGCTGGCCGGCCTGGTGGTCACCGGGATCGGCTTCGGGCTGGCCATGACGCCGGTGACCGACACGGTGATCTCCCTCGTCCCCGAGGCCCGTTCGGGCTCCGGCGCGGCCCTCAACGACACCTTGCAGGAGCTGGGCAACGCGCTGGGGGTGGCGCTGGTCGGCACGGTGCTCGCCCGCCGCTACGCGAGCGGGGCGGCCGGGCTGCCGGACCCGGCCGACCGCTCGCTGCACGACGCCCTGGAGCTCGCGGAGCGCACCGGCGGCCGGGCCGGGGACGCACTCGCGGCCGCGGCGCGGCAGGCCTTCGACCACGCCGCGGCGGCCGGGCTCGGCACCGCCGCCGCGGTGGTGGCGGTGGGCGCCGTGCTCGGCGCCGTCCTGCTGCCGGGCCGGTCGGAGCCGCCGGCCGGACCGGCGCCGCGGAGCGCTTCCCCGGTCGACCCCGCGCGCTCCCCGACGGACCGTCAACCCGGCCCCGTAAGGTAATGATCAAGCGCGATTCGAGTGACGGGGGAAGGATCGCGCCTGCCTCCGTCACGCCTGCTCGCCCGTTTTCACCGGAGGTGTTTTCCCATGACCGTTTCCAGAGGCTCGCTGCTCAGCCGGGCCATGTACGTCGGCCCACCGATCCGGACCCTGCACGAGGAGTACGCGAAGGGCGGGCGGATCGACGAACGGGCCCCTGTGGTCGCGGCGAGCGAGGTGACGGTGGCCGCACCGCCGGACGAGGTCTGGCGGGTGCTCACCGACGTGCCGGGCTGGCCGGGCTGGGTGCCGGGCGTCAGGGAGGCCGCCCTGGACGGCGCGGGGCCGGCCGCGGACCTGACCTTCCGCTGGGTGCTGAACGGCATGCGCATCCGGTCCACGCTGGCCGTGGTGACGCCCGGGCGGGAGATCGCCTGGACCGGTCGGCTGGCCGGCTCGCGGGGCGTGCACCGGTTCCTGCTGCGGCCGGCGCCCGGGGGCGGCACCGTGGTGCGGTCCGAGGAGTCGATCGGCGGCGCGCTGGTCGGCCTGTACTACAGCAGCGAGAAGCTGTCGGCGGTCCTGCGGGGCTGGCTGGGCGCGCTGAAGAGCACGGTGGAGGGCGAGCGGTGAACACGACGACGGACCTGGCCCTGGCCTACACCCCGGTCTTCCTGGGCCTGCGCTTCCTGCTGGAGCTGTTCGCCCTGTACGGCTTCGGCGTGTGGGGCTGGCGCAAGGCGCCCGGCGCGCTGAAGTACCTGGCGGTGGTCGCGATACCCGTGGTGGTGGCCGTCGTCTGGGGCGACTTCGCCACCGCGGGCGACGAGGCCCGCAGCGGCGAGACCACCTTCGACACCCCGGGGCCGATCCGCCTGCTGCTGGAGTTCGCCGTGTTCGGCGGTGCCGCGGCGGGGCTGTGGCACGCCGGGATGCGCAGGACCGCCCAGTGGTTCCTGATCGTCCTGGCCGTCTACCACGTCGCCGCGTACGACCGGATCTGGTGGCTGCTCCAGCACTGACCCGCGACCGGCGCGACGGCCCGTCCCCCTCACCGGAGGGAGGACGGGCCGTCGTACGCCGCCTTCAGGCCGCCGGCGTGTCGGTCAGCCGACCGGCCGGCGCACCCTCCCGGCGGCCGGCGCGGCGGCCGGCTCCGGGGCGGCCGGGCCCTCCATGCGGTCCAGCCGCAGCGCCGCGTGCAGCCTGCGCAGCGGACCGGGGGCCCACCAGGTGGCGGAGCCGAGCAGCGCCATCAGCGCGGGCACCAGCAGCGCCCGCACCACCGTGGCGTCCAGCAGGACGGAGAACGCCGCGCCGAGGCCCAGCTCCTGGACGAACACCAGCCGGGACATCGCCAGCGCGCCCACCGCGACGCAGAACAGCGCGGCGGCGCTGGTGACGGTGGAGCCGATCTGCGCCAGGCCGTCGGCGACCGCCTCCCGGTCGCCGCGGCCCGCGGCCCGGGCCTCCTTGATCCGCCCCAGCAGGAAGACGTTGTAGTCGGTGGAGAGGCCGAAGGCGAGCGCGAAGACCAGCACGGGCGTGGTGGTCTCCAGCCCGCCGTGAGCGGCGAAGCCGAGGTTGCCGTCCTGGAAGACCCACACCAGGAAGCCGAACGCGGCGCCGGTGGAGAGCAGGTTCATCACCAGGGCCAGCAGCGGCAGCAGCACCGATCCGGAGAAGGCGAACAGCAGCAGCACCGTCACGCCGGCCAGCACGCCGAACGCCAGGGGCAGGCGGTCGGCGATGCTGCCCCGCTGGGCGAGGAAGTCCGCCGTCGTCCCGGTGAAGCGGGCGGTGACGGGCGCCGCCACGTCCTGGACCCGCTCGCCGGCCCGCAGCGCCGGACCGTCCAGCGGGTTGCCGGCGAGGACGGCGTCGATCTCCCAGTGCGCGGCGTCCAGCCGCTGCGGCTCGCCCACCGACTCCACCCCGGGCACCGCGGCGACCCGCCGGGCGTACTCCTGGAGCCCGGTTTCGTCGGCGGTGTCGAGGACGATCTGGAACGGGCTGGTGGCGATTTCGTCGAAGT
Organism: Kitasatospora sp. NPDC057738; assembly: GCF_042798815.1. Taxonomy (NCBI): domain Bacteria; kingdom Bacillati; phylum Actinomycetota; class Actinomycetes; order Kitasatosporales; family Streptomycetaceae; genus Kitasatospora; species Kitasatospora sp. NPDC057738. The sequence continues at coordinate 6,489 of NZ_JBHVJT010000103.1, forward strand.
CGCCGCCGAGCCGCGCGGCGACCTGCCCGGCGCTGATGTCCTTGGGGAGCGAGGTCGGGTCGACGCCGGTGAACCGCACCCCGGTGAGCGGGGAGGCGACGAGCAGCAGGACGGCGGTGGCGACCAGCGTGAAGACCGCGGGCCTGCGCATCACCGCCGAGGCCAGCCGGTGCCAGCGCCCGGCGGTGGCCTGCCCGGCCGCCGCCGACCGCTGCCAGCGGCGCGGCGCCAGCGCGTTGATCCGGTGGCCCAGCACGGCGAGCAGCGCGGGCAGTCCGAGCAGGGCGAACAGGGCCGCCGAGACGACGGTGATGACGCCGGCCAGGCCCATGGACCGCAGGTACGGGTGCGGGAACACCATGATCGCGAGCAGCGCGGCCGCCACCGTGAGCGCGCTGAACAGCACGGTGCGCCCGGCGGTGGCGACCGTCCGCCGCAGCGCCTCGGCGCCGGGGCCGTGCTCGGCCAGCTCCTCCCGGTAGCGGGTGACGATCAGCAGGCCGAAGTCGATGGACAGCCCCAGGCCCAGGGCGAAGGCCAGGCTCATCGCCCCGGTGGAGACGTCCATCGCGGTGGTGGCGATCCGCAGGCCGGCCATGGTGAGCAGCAGCGAGACGACGGCGCCCAGCAGGGGGACGAGGGCGGCCACCAGGCCGCGGAAGACCAGGAACAGCGCGATCAGGATGACCGGCGTGGCCAGGCCCTCGGCCTCGGCCAGGTCGGTGTCGGAGACCTGGGCCACCTGGACGTGGCCGGGCGTGGCGCCGCCGAGCCAGGCCCGGCCGTTCAGCGCCGGGTCGTCCTTGACGGCCCGCTGGAGCTCCTGCTCGGCGGCCTTGGTCTCCGGTTCGGCCATCGGGCGCACGGCGCCGACGACCACCGTGCTGTGCCCGTCCCGGGAGATCAGCGCGGGGTCGGCCGAGTAGTCGACGACCCGCTCGACCTCGGGCCGGTCCTTCAGCAGCCGGACGGCCGCGGTCACGGCGGCCGGGGGCGCGCCGGCACCGCGCAGCTGCTCGTCGGTGCGGACCAGCAGCAGGTAGCCCTGCTGGGAGTCGATGCCGGTGGCGCGGGTGATCGTCTCCCGGGCGACGACGTTGCCGCCGCCCGGGTCGTCGTAGTCGGACAGCCCGTTGGTGAGCCTGTCCCCGACGGAGCCGCCGAAGACCGCGGCCAGCACGGTGATCAGCAGGGTCAGCAGCAGGGAGGCTCTCCGTCGCCCGTGCAGAGCGGAGCCCAGAGCGGTGAACATCGGTATTCCTTCCGTCGCGCGGCCGTGGTGCGGCAGCGCGGGCGCAGAGGCGGACACGGCCGCCCCACCCTCGGCGAAGGCCCTTGGCTCTCGCTTGAGCGGGGCGTGCCCGTCCGCTGACTGCACGTCACCGGCGCGGCGCGGCGCTCCGGCCGGACGGTCAGGCCGGCTCCCCCGCCAGCAGGGCGCGCAGCGCCTTGCCGTCCGTCTTGCCGTTGGCGGTGAGCGGCAGCGCGGGCAGCACCCGGCAGAGGTCCGGGACCTTGGCCGCCTCCAGCCGGTCGGCCAGCCTGCCCAGCACCTGCTCGGCGGTGACCTCGCCGACCACGAACAGCACCATGTCCCGGTCCTCCTCCGGGGCGAGCAGGGCCGCCTCGCGGACCCCGTCGATGTCCAGGACGGCGGCCTCGATCTCCACCGTGCTCATCCGCGAGCCGCGCCGCTTGAACAGGTCGTCGCGCCGGCCCTGGAAGTACAGGTGGCCGTCCTCGTCCAGCCAGCCGTAGTCGCCGGTGCGGAGCGTGACCCGGCCGTCCTCCGGGCTCACCCGGAACCGCTGCGCGGTGGGCTCCGGGGCCTGCCAGTAGCCGGCCATCACGTGCGGGCCGCGGACGGCGATCTCGCCGATCTCGTGCGGCGGCAGCGGCCGGCCGTCGTCGTCCAGCGTCAGCACCTCGGTGCCGGGCAGCGCGCGCCCCACCGAGCCGGGCCGGGCCAGGTCGCCGTCGGGCTCCAGGACGGTGATCCGCTTGCACTCGGTGGTGCCGTACATCGGGGCCACCGCCGCGCCGGGGAAGGCCTCCCGCAGCGAGGCGATCAGCGGCGGGTTGAGCGCGGCACCGGTGTTGGTGAACAGCCGGACCCCGGTGGGCCGCGGGTCCCGGGAGGCCAGGCGCACCAGCAGTTCGCCGAGCGAGGGCACCAGCGGCACCACGGTGGCGCCGTGGTCGCGGGCGAACCCGAGCAGCCGGGCGTGGCCCTCCGGGCCGGACAGCAGCAGTTCGGCCCCGGCCAGCGCCGAGAGCAGCACCTGGTAGAGGCCGTAGTCGAAGGAGAGCGGCACGGCGGTCAGCACGACGTCGTCCGGGCGGTAGTTCAGCCGCCGGGCGATCGCCCGCGCGGCGAACACCACCTGGGCGTGCGGGCAGGCCACGGCCTTGGGCGCGGCGGTGCTGCCGGAGGTGTAGATCAGCAGCGCCAGCCGGTCGGCGGGCACCAGCGCCTCGCCGCGCCCGGCCGGGTCGGCGGGCCCGGAGAGGTCCAGCTCGGAGACCACGGCGACGGGCACCCCGGCGGGCCAGCGCAGCCCGTCGGCCTGCTCCCGCTCCGCCGCCTCCGCCACGATCAGCGACGGCGCCGAGTCGGCCAGCACCGGCCCCAGGTGGAAGGCCCGCATCGCCGGGTTGACGGGAACCAGCACGGCGCCGCGCCGCCAGGCCCCGAAGAGCAGGGCGGTGAACTCGCGGCCGCTGCCCACCCGGGCCAGCACCCGGTCGCCCGGCCGGATGCCGTGGCCGGCCAGGATCCGGGCGAAGGAGTCGGCGGCGGCGTCCAGCTCGGCGTACGTCCAGGCGCCGTAGCGGTCCCGTACGGCGGGTGCGTCCGGGCGGGCGGCGGCAGCGGCGCCGAGGAACTCCTCGGCCGCGTTGGCGATCCGGGCGGCGTGCTCCGAGCCGGCGGCGGTGGCGACCCCGGGTACGGGTACGGTCTCGAACGTGCGCGTGGTCAATGCTCCCCCTAGTCGGTGACGGTGACGGGTGGTCGGGCATCTGGCGGTGCGCGGCCCCCCGGCCTCGTTCCGCATCGTCCGAGAGGGGGCTTTGGCACCGCTAAAAGCGCGCCGTCCCGGCTCCGGTCAGCCCTGCCCGGCCCCGGCCGGCCCGGGGGCCGTGCCGGGAATCGCGCCGGGGGCCGCCTCGTAGCGGCGCAGCACGGCGGAGAGGAGCTCCGGGAACCCGGGCGCCTCCCGGGGGAAGAAGTGGCCGCCGGGCACCACGTTGATCTCGCTCTCCCGGGTGGAGTAGCGCGCCCACTCCCGGACCTCGGGCACCGTGACCAGCCGGTCCTCGGCCCCGCCGAAGGCGTGCAGCGCCACCGGCAGCGGCGTGCGGGCGACGGTGCCGGCGGCGGCGCACAGCCGCAGGTCGTCGCGGACGATCGGCAGCAGGGCGGCGAGCCACTCCGGGTGGTCCAGCAGGATCCGGGGCAGTCCGCCGTAGGCGTCCAGGGTCCGCACCAGGTCGGCGTCGGGGATGTCGGGCTCGTCGGGCAGCGGCGCCGGCAGGTGCGGCGCCCGGTGGCCGCCGAGCACCAGGGCCGCGGGCAGCCGGGCGCCGCGGGCGTGGCGGTGCTGGGCGAGCGCGAAGGCGATCAGGGCGCCCATGCTGTGCCCGTAGAGCACGTGCGGGTGGTCGAGTTCCGGCCCGAGCTCCGCGTCGAGGTCGGCGACCAGGTCGTCCAGGTCGGTGAACCGCGGCTCCGCCATCCGCCCCTCCCGGCCGGGCAGTTGGACCGGGAGCAGCTCCGCGTCCGCGGTGATCCGGCGCTGCCAGCCCGCGTAGGCCGAGGCCCCGCCGCCCGCGTACGGGAAGCAGAACACCCGCAGTCGTCCCGGGGGCGGCGGGGTGCGGGTGAGGTAGCGCGTCATGGTGCTGGGTCTCCTCTCGGCCGGGCGGCGCCCGGCGGCCGAGGCTCCGCACCCTGCCCCGGCGTCCTCTCGCGCTCCGCCCGCCCGGCCCCGGTCGGGGGTGCCGGGCCGGGCGGGCGGAGCGGCGGGGTTCGGCCGGTGGGGGCGTACCGGCCGACGGTGCGTCAGCCTCGGTGCGGGCGCTAAAGGTTCGGCTGTGCACCACCCGCCCGGAGGGGCCCGTCAGACCCGCTCCGGGGCGGGCGCCGGCCGGCGGCCGAGCAGGTCCCGCGCCAGGACCGGCAGGAACGCCTCCGGGGCGTCGTGCGGGAAGAAGTGCCCGCCGTCGAGGAGGCGGACGGTGGTGCCGGCGGTGGAGTGCGGGCCCCAGGCCCGGAGTTCGTCCTCGGTCGTGGAGGCGTCCGAGCGGCCGCCGTAGACGGTGATCGGGCAGTCCAGTGGCGGGCCGGGCCGGTGCACATGGGTCTCGGCCACCGCGAAGTCGGCCCGCAGGGTGGGCAGCATGACGTTCAGCAGCGGGTTGCCGGCCCGGGCCTCGGCGCCGTGCCCGTTCAACGCCCCGATCCGCTCGAAGAGTTCGGGCGCGGGCGCGTCGTGCACCGGGGTCGCCCGGCGCGGGAGCTGCGGTGCCGGCAGGCCGGCCACCAGGAGCCGCCGCGGTTCGGGCAGGCCGAGCCGGTGCAGGGCCCGGCAGACCTCGAAGGCGATGCCCGCGCCCATGCTGTGGCCGAACCAGGCGTGCGGCCCGTCGAGCAGCGGGGCGACGTCGCGCAGCAGCGGCGGCAGCAGGTCGCCGAGCCGGTCGTGGGGGCGTTCCCGGAAGCGGGACTCGCGCCCCGGCAGCCGGATCGGCACGACCTCGATCTCCGGGCCCAGGTGCGGGGCCCAGGAGCGGAAGGCGGCCGCGCCGCCGCCCGCGTGCGGCAGGCAGAAGAGCCTGAGCCGGGCCGGGGGCCGCCCCCGGCGGCGCACGGCCCACTCCCCGGCCCGGGGGGCGGCCGGGATCCCGGTCAGTCCATCCATCGGGCCACCCTTTCGGCGAGTGCGAGACAGGTCAGGTTGGGCGGGGCGCTGGGCATCACCGGGAGCACCGAGGCGTCGACGACGTACAGTCCCTCGGCGCCGTGCACCCGGCAGCGCTGGTCCACCACCGCCTCCGGGTCGTCGGCCGGCCCCATCCGGGCGGTGCCGACGGCGTGCCAGCTCGGCGAGACGAACCTGGTCACGGCGCCGCGCAGCAGCCGGTCATCCCGGACCATCCGGTCGGTCCAGACCAGCACCCGCTCCAGCAGCCCCGCCATCGGCGCCGACCGCAGCAGCTCCCAGGCCTGCCGGACGGCGGCCATCAGCAGGTCGACGTCGGCCGGGTCGGTCGCCAGGCCGAGCAGGATCTCCGGCGGGGTGGCGGCGTCCGCGTCCCGGATCGTCACCGAGCCGCGGGAGGCGGGCCGCAGCACCATGGCCGACAGCCCGACGGCCAGTTCGGCGCGGAGCATGCCGGCGATCAGCGGGTTCGCCGCGACGGGCACCGCGTCCAGCAGGAACAGCCCCAGGTCCGCCGCGGCGCCGGCCGGGTCGGCGGCGCAGCGGGCGGTGACCTGGTGCCAGCTGTCCCCGGCCCGGCAGACCCCGGCGCGGGGCTCGGACCAGAGCACGACCGCCGGGTGGTCGACGAGGTTGCGTCCCACGCCGGGCAGGTCCAGTGCGGGGGTGATGCCCAGGGCGGCCAGCAGCCGCGGGTCGCCGATGCCCGAACGCTGGAGCACCGCCGGGGTGTTGACCGCCCCGGCGGCCAGGGTCACCCGGCCGGCCGCCACCTGCCGGAGCCGTCCGTCGCGCCGCACCTCGACCCCGGTGGCCCGGTTCCGCGCGTCCAGCAGGACCCGGGTCGCCGTGCTGCCGGTCCACAGGGTCGGGCCGTCGCCCCGCTCCCGGGCGGGTCGCAGGTGGCTCTCGGCCGTCGAGATCCGGCGGTCGTCGACGGCGTTGGCGGGCGTGACGCCGGCGCCGAGCGCGGCGCCGGAGTTGAGGTCCGCCAGGACGGGCACGCCGAGCCGGGCGCAGCCGTTCAGGAAGGCCCGGGCCGTGGTGGCGAGCGCGTCCTCGCCGGTCCGGCGGATCGGCACCGGTCCCCGCGTGCCGTGCGCCGGCCCCTCGGCGTCGTGGTCCGTCTCCAGGGCGACCAGGTACGGCAGCATCCGCTCCCAGGTCCACTCCGGGTTGCCGGCGGCCGCCCAGGCGTCGAGGTCCGCGGGCAGCGGGCGCAGCGCGAGCGCGCCGTTGACGGCGGAGGAGCCGCCGACCACCTTGCCGACCCCGTACGGGAACCCGCGCCTGGCGCCCTCGGACGCCTTGGCGGTGAAGTCCCAGTTGCGGCCGGTCAGGACGGGCACCCCGGCCCGGTCGTCGGACGCGCCGTCGCCGTCCGGGAGTTCCCCGGCCTCGATCAGCAGTACCCGGCGCCCGGGCCGTTGCGACAGGCGTGCGGCGAGCACCGCCCCCGCCGAGCCCGCGCCGACGACCACGTCGTCCCAGTACGGGATCCCGCTCTCCGTGCTCACCTGCTCACGCCCCCCGCCGGTCCTTGACCAGGGCGGCCAGTCCGGCCACCGTGGGGTTCTCGAAGAGCAGTTGGAGGCCTTCCTCGGTGTCGCCCTCCCACTGGAACGCCTCCCGCACCTTGGTGAGGATGTGCACGGCGTGCAGGGAGTCGCCGCCGAGTTCGAAGAAGTTGTCCTCGACCCCGAAGCCGTCGAACTCCATGACCTCGGCCCAGACCGCGAGCACGGCCGCCTCGAACTCGTCGCGGGGGGCGACGAGTTCCTGCTCGTCCAGTTCGCTCCACGGCGCCGGCAGCGCGGCGGCGTCGACCTTCCCGTTGGCGCTCAGCGGGATCGCGTCGACGAGCAGGCAGTGCTTGGGGACCATGTAGTCGGGGAGGCGCTCGGCCAGCTCCGCCAGCAGTACGGCCGGATCCGGGCGCACCGGGCCGCCGGATGCCGCGGCCCCGGGGTCGGAGCCGGGGTCGGAGCCGGGCCCGGCCGGGACGGCGTAGGCCACGAGCTGGCGGCGGCCGGTGGCGGGGTTGGTGTCGACCCGGGCGATCGCCCGGCCGACGCCCGGGAGCCGTTCCAGGGTGGCGGCGATCTCGCCGAGTTCCACCCGGTAGCCGTTGAGCTTCACCTGGAAGTCCCGGCGGCCGAGGAACTCGATGTCCCCGCCGGGCAGGTAGCGGCCCAGGTCCCCGGTGCGGTAGAGCGTCTCGCCGGTCTCCGGGTGGCGCACGAAGCGCTCCGCGGTGCGCTGCGGGTCCGCCCAGTAGCCCTTCGCCACGCCGGTGCCGCCGATCCAGATCTCCCCGGTGGCCCAGAGCGGGCGGTCCCGGAACCGGTCGTCGAGGACGTGCAGGGTCTGGTTGGCCAGCGGCTTGCCGTAGGGGATCCTGGCCCACTCGGCCGGCACCCGACCGATCGGGTAGTGCACCGACCAGATGGAGGCCTCGGTCGCCCCGCCCAGGCTGACCACCTCGGCGCGCGGGTGCCGGGCGCGGACGGCGTCGGGCAGCGCGACCGGGATCCAGTCGCCGCTGAGCAGCACCAGCCGCAGGTCGCCGGCCCGCTCGTCGGACAGGCGGGCCGAGGAGTCCGCCCACAGCTGCATCAGGGCGGGCACCGAGTTCCACACCGTGACGCCGTGGCGCTCGGCCAGCTCGGCCCAGTGCAGCGGGTCGTGCGAGCGCTCGGGGCTCGGCACGACGACGGTGCCGCCGGCCGCGAGGGTGCCGAAGACGTCGTAGACGGACAGGTCGAAGGTGAGCGCCGAGAGGGCGAGCACCCGGTCGGCCGGTCCGACCGAGAAGCGGCGGTTGATGTCCCGAACGGTGTTGACGGCCCCCCGGTGGTCGATCATCACCCCCTTGGGGACGCCGGTGGAGCCGGAGGTGAAGATCACGTAGGCGAGGTCCTCCGGGGCCGGCGCGGTCGGCGGCTCGGTGGCCGGCTGTGCCAGCGTCTCCTCGTCGTCCAGGGTCACCAGGACCGTCCCGGCGGGCCACTCCAGCTCGTCCCGGTGGCGGGCCGAGGTGACCACCAGGGCGGCCCGGCCGGACTCCAGCAGCTGCCGGCGGCGCGCCGCGGGCCACTGCGGATCGATCGGCAGGTAGGCCGCGCCGGAGGCCGTCACCCCGAGGACCGCCGGGATCTGCTCCGGGCCCCTGTCCAGCACCACGCCGACCAGTTCGCCGCGGGCGGCGCCGAGGCCGGCGAGCCGGTGGCCGAGCCGGTGCGCCGAGGCCAGCACGTCGCCGTAGGAGAGCGTGCCGCCCTCGGAGACGACGGCCGTGGCGTCCGGGGTGCGCCGCGCCTGGTCGGCCACGAGGCTCAGCAGCGTCCCGCCGGGCAGGTCGAGGGCGGTGGCGTTGACCCGCTCGCGCTCCTCCAGCTGCGCGGCCGGGGCCCCGACCGTGGGGGCCAGGTCGTCCCAGAGGACCGGATCGTCGCTCAGCCGGCCGAGCAGGGTCCGGAAGGCGGCGAACATGTCGTCGAGCAGGCCCTCGGGGAACAGCGCCTCCACCGCGTCCCAGTTGAAGACCAGTTCGCCGTTCTCCTCCAGCACCTGGTGGTCGAGCCAGACCTGCGGGGTTTGGCTCACCCCGTGGCGGTAGTCGCCGAAGAACGCCATGCCGTCCATCGTGTCGGCGTCGCCCGAGAAGCCGAGGGCGCTGGTGAAGACGATCGGCATGCCGGCGCCGAGGCCGCTGCCGAGCCGGCGGGCCCGCTCGCGCAGCACGCGCACGCCGCTGTACGACAGGTGCTCCAGGTCCCGCATCAGCTGCTGCTGGAAGCCGGCGGTGCGCCGGGCGAAGCTCTCGTCCTGGCCGCCGCTGATCCGCAGCAGGGTCAGCGAGGTGAAGTCGCCGATGATCCCGCCGATCTGCGGGTGCGCCTCGGCGGGCCGGTTGAACAGGGTCAGGTTGAGGGTGAAGTCGCCCTGCGACGTCCACTGGCGCAGCACGTCGGCGAAGGCCGCCAGCAGGACCGACGAGGGGGTCAGGCCGCGCTCCCTGGCGGTCTTCTTGACCAGCTCCCACTGCTCGCGGGGCAGCGAGGCCCGGCGGCGGGTGAAGACGGTCCGCTCGGCCGAGCCGGGCTGGATCGCCAGCGGCAGGTCCGGGGCCGGGGGCAGTTCGTCGAGGCGGTCCAGCCAGTACTTCTCGGCGGCCCGGTACCGGGCGCCGCCGCGCTTCTCCTCCTCGGCGAGGACGAAGTCCCGGTAGCCGATCGCGAACGGCTCCGGCGTCCACTGCTCGTCCTCGTAGTGGCGCTGCCAGTCGCGGAAGAACAGGTCGAAGCTGTAGGCGTCCATGATCAGCAGGTCGAGGCTGACGTGCAGGCGCAGCCCCTCGCGGTGCCGGGTGGCGCGGATGTCGAACAGCGGCCAGGTGTCGGGGGCGAGGACCTGGTGGTCCAGTTCGGCCCGCAGCGAGCGCAGGTGCTCCTCGAAGGCGTCCTCGGTGGCGTCCGCCCGGTCGTAGTGGCGGATCTCGTAGTCCGGGACCTCGGGCAGCACCCGCTGGCGGCCGTCCGGGCCGATCACCGCGCGCAGCATGTCGTGCCGGGCGATGACCTTGCGCAGGCTGCGCTCCAGACGGTCCACCTCCAGGCCGTCGCGGTCGAGCTCGAAGTAGAAGTGGGTGGCCACCCCGCCCAGTTCGAGCGCCCGGTTGTGGCCGATCCAGTAGGCGTGCTGGATGTCGGTGAGCGGGAACGGCTCGTGCCGCTGGTCGGGCCGCGCGGTGAGCGGCGCCGGGCCGGCGCCCTGTCCGGCCGCGCGCAGCAGGTCGATCAGCTCGCCGCGCCGGGCCCGGAGTTCGTCCCGGATCCGGGCGGTGACCGCGCCGGGCGGCGCGATCACTTCGAGGCTGTCGCCGGAGAGCCTCAGCTTGATGCCCAGGTGCTGGAGTTCCGAGATCAGGTCGTGGTCCATCGCGGGTCGTCCCCCTGGGGTCAGTGCTGAGCCGGACACGTGGTCATGAGTGCGGCGACGGCCGCGACACGGGTGCCGGTGAGCAGGGTGTGGTGGGTGCCGTCGGTCCGGTCGGCGGTGGTCCGGCCGGTGGTGAGCGGGGCCCAGCCCCACTCGGCGGAGTCCGCGTGGGGGTGGTCGGCGAACTCGCTGACCCTCCCGTGCGCCGCCCGGATCACGGTGGTGTCGGCCGTGATCGTCCCGGCGCGGTAGCGGTGGCAGGCGGTGATGATTCCCCGGAACACCGGCCAGCTGAGGGCCAGGTCGGCGGCGTCCGGGAGGTCGAGCCCCTGTTCGCGGGCCAGCGCCACGGCCCGGGCGAGCCGTTCCGCCGCCGGGGCCGCGGCCACCTCGGCGGCCGCCCCGGGGCGCACGGCCGCCGGGTCGAAGCCGATGTCCAGGTCCTCCAGGAACCAGAGCAGCACGGCCGCCTCGTCCGTCTCCCGGGCCCCGTCCGTCTCCCGGGCCTCTGGGGCGGCGGCCCGCTCGGGGGCCGGGGAGTCGATCACCACGAAGCGCTCCACCGTCTCGCCCCGCTGCTCCAGCAGCCGGACCAGTTCGAAGGCGATCACCGATCCGGAGGACCAGCCGGCCACCCGGTACGGCCCGTGCGGGCGGACGGCGAGCAGCGCCCGCGCGTAGCACTCGGCCAGCTCCTCCACCGTGTCCAGCGGCGCCCGGCCCACGCCCGGGCCGGGCGCCTGGAAGGCGTGGGCGGGGCCGTCGAGCAGTTCCGCCAGGCCCCGGTAGCAGAGCACGTTCCCGCCCGCCGGGTGCACCAGCAGCCAGGGCGTTCCGTCGCCGGTGGCGTCGAGCGCCACCAGCGGGGACCACTCCTCCTGCCCGGCCTCCAGGAGGGCGGCGAGCTCGGCGACCGTCCGGTGCTCCAGCAGCGCCCCGAGCGGGGCGCGCAGCCCGAGCCGCTGGCCGACCAGGCCGATGACGCGCAGCGCCGCGAAGGACTGCCCGCCGAGCTCGAAGAAGTCGTCGTGGACACCGACCGACTCGATGCCGAGGACCGACTCCCAGATCTCCACGAGGACCTTCTCGGTCTCCGTCCGGGGGGCGGTGTACGTCCGGTCCTGCCCGTCGCAGGCCGGGCCCATGGCCTCCAGCGCGCGGCGGTCCAGCTTGCCGTTGGCGGTGAGCGGCAGGTCGTCGAGCACGACGACGAAGCTCGGCACGAGGTGGCCGGGCAGCCGTTCGGCCAGGAAGCCGCGCAGTTCCTCGGGTTCCGGACGCGGTGCGCCCCGCTCGGCCACGGCGTAGCCGGCGAGCTGGCGTCCCGAGCCTGCGGTGCGGGCGACGACGACGGCGTTCCGTACGGCCGGGTGCCGGGCCAGGGCGTGCTCGATCTCGCCCGGTTCCACCCGGAAGCCCTGGATCTTGACCTGGAAGTCGGCGCGGCCCAGGAACTCGATGTCGCCGTCGGGGCGGTAGCGGCCGAGGTCGCCGGTGCGGTAGAGCCGCTCGCCGGTGGCCGGGTCGGTGACGAAGGAGGCGGCCGTCCGGGCGGGGTCGTTGAGGTAGCCGAGCGCGACTCCGGTGCCGCCGATGTACAGGTCGCCGGTGACCCAGTCGGGGGCGTCGCGGCCGGTCCGGTCCAGCACCCGCCAGGTCTGGTTGCCCAGGGGGCGGCCGTAGGGGATGCTCGCCCAGTTCGGGTCCACCCGGTCGATCGGGTGGTGGATGGACCAGATCGACGCCTCGGTGGCGCCGCCGAGGCTGACCACGCGCGCCCCGGGCGCGATCCGCCGGATCAGCGCCGGGAGCCGGACGGGGATCCAGTCGCCGCTGAGCAGGACCACGCGCAGCGCGGGGAAGGTCAGCCCGGCCTGCTCGGCGGCCTCGGCGAACAGCTGCATGATCGCCGGTACCGAGTTCCAGACCGTGACGCCGTGCTCGCGCACCAGGTCGGCCCACTGCCCCGGGTCGGCCGACCCGGGCGGCGGCAGCAGCAGGGTCGCGCCGGCCTCGGCGGTGCCGAAGACGTCGTAGACGGACAGGTCGAAGCAGAGCGAGGACACCCCGAGGACCACGTCGCCGGGGCCGATGCCGAACCGGCGGTTGATGTCGACCACGGTGTTCAGCGGCCCGCGGTGGTCGAGCACCGCGCCCTTGGGCCTTCCGCTCGACCCCGAGGTGTAGATGACGTACGCGGTGTCGCCCGCATCGCCCGCCCGGGCCGGTGCGGGACCCGCTTCGGCGGCGGGCTCCCCCGCCGTCAGCACCGGGCAGGCGGCGACGGCGGCGATCGACTCCCGTTCCCCGGCCGAGGTGACCACGGCCGCCGCGGGGGTGTCGGCGAGCAGTTCGCCCACGCGTTCCCGCGGCCAGGCGGGGTCGATGGGCACGTAGGCGGCGCCGGCCGCGAGCACGCCGTACACGGCGGCGATCTGCTCGTCGCCCTTCGGCAGGACGACGGCGACCTTGTCCCCGGGGCGCACCCCGGCCGCGGCCAGCCGGGCGGCCAGCTCCTGGGCGCGGGCGTGCAGTCGCCCGTAGTCCACGGCGCCGTCCGCGGTCAGCACGGCCGCGGTGTCGGGCCGCTGCGCGGCCTGCCGGGCGAGCGCGCGGTCGAGCAGGCCCGTGGGTACGGGGCCGGCCGTGTCGTTGACGGCGGCCCGGCGCTCGCGCTGGGCGGCCGGCAGCAGGTCGAAGGAGCGGTGCTCCCAGGCGGCCGGGTCCTCGGCGAGCAGCAGGAGCAGGTCGCGGTAGGCGGCGTGCATGGCGTCGATCAGCCCGGCGGGGAACATCGCCTCGATGAGGTCCCAGACCACCCACAGGCCGCCGTCGCTCTGCTCCCAGAACTGGTTGTCGAGCAGCACCTGGGGCGTCTCCAGGTGGCTGAAGACCGGCTGGTCCAGGTGCCCCATGAACAGGCCGCTGCCGACCACGAACGGGCAGGCCGCCCGGCCCGGGGTGCGGCGCACCTGGTTGAGGGTCTGGAGCACCTTCACCCCGCTCCAGTAGGTGTGCTCCATGTCGGTCATGACCCGGGTCTGCAGCCGCCGCGCCCGGTCGTGGAACGGCTCGTCGTGCCGCCAGTCCACCTCCAGCGGGTAGAGCGAGGCGAAGTTGCCGACCACCTCGGTGATCTGGGGGTGGATCGGCAGCCGGTGGGTCATCATGTTGTTGAGCAGGAAGTGCCGCGAGCCGCTCCAGTGCGCCACCGTCTCGGCGTAGACCGCGTACACCGCGTTGGTGGGGGTGACGCCGTGGTCCGTGGCGCGCCGCTTGAAGCGGGCCCACTGCTCGGCGTCCAGGGTGAACTCGCGCCGGGTCAGCCGGGCCCGGGTCCGGGTGTCCGCGCCGCTCACCAGCGGCAGGTTCGGCGCCTCGGGCCAGTCGGCCATCCGGTCGCACCAGTACGCCCGGGAGGCCTCGCCGCGCTCCGACTCCTCCAGCGCGGCCAGCGCCAGCACGCAGTCGCGGTAGCCCAGTTCGAGGTCGTCCACGGCCTCGGACGGGTCGTGGTAGGCGCGCAGCACGCTGTCCAGGAAGCGGCCGGTGCCCGGGCCGTCGCTGAAGAAGTTGTTGTTGTTGTAGTGCAGCCGGGCCCGGCCGTCGCCGTAGCGGGTGATCCGCACGTCCATCCAGGGCCAGGTGTCCAGCGGGAGTTCGGCCGCCTGCATCTCGTCGCGGGTCCGCTCGACGGCGGCCATCGCCTCGGCCTCGCCGGCCTGCCGCAGGTCCGCCACCCGCACCCGTACGGGCGCCGGGTCGCGGACGGTCTCCAGTTGGAGGTCCTCCCGCACCACCACCAGGCTGCCGCGCTGGCGGTGCAGCATCCGGTTGAGCGCGGCCTCGAAGCGCTCCGGGTCGAGCTCCGCGAAGTCGAACTCCATGTACTGGTGCGGCCGGACGTGGTACTCGAACTGGGCGGTGCTGCCGACCAGGAAGGACATCTGCAGGTCGGACGGGGGGAACGGGTCGTGGCGCCGCTCGGGGTCGGGTACCGCCCGCGGCAGCGCGCCGGCCTGCCGGGCGGTGTCGCCCTGCTTCAGGAGCGCGATCAACTCGGCCTTGTTCTCGGCGAGTTCGTGCCGGATGTGGTCGGGAAGCGAGCCGGCGGCGGCGCGCACCTCGATGCGGTCGCCGTCGACCAGCCGCAGCCGGACGCCGTGCTGGGCGAGCCGGCCGAGCAGCTCGGCCGGGTCGCCGTGCCGTCCGTGTGCTGTCATTCCGGGAACTCCTGTTCGGGCGGTCGGGGGCGCGGGCCCTGGCGGGCCGGGCCCCGCGGGGAGGCTGGGCGAAGTCGGGTGGTGGGGAACGGGGCGCGACGGCGCCCGGTGGTGCGGGGGCGGGGCCGCCGGGACGGCCCGCGGTCCTCGGAGACCGCGGGACGTCCCGGGGCGGCCGACGGCACGGCCCGCGGGCGGATCAGAAGGTGAGGACCTCGACGTCCCCGGCCTCGTCGGCCCCGCCGTCGTCGGCGGCGACCAGGCTCCGGAGCGTGATCTGCCGCAGGATCAGGTCGACCACGTCGGCGACGGTGTTGCCGCCGAACACGAAGGAGGGCGGGACGTCCGCGGAGAAGTCCGCCAGCAGCCGGTTGCGCAGCCGGACCGCGGTCAGCGAGTCCAGCCCCAGCTCGTTCAGCCGCCGGTGCCCGAAGGTCGGGCGCAGCTCGTCCCGCTGGCGCGCCGTGAGGCCCAGCAGCTCGCCGGCGGCGGCCAGCAGTTCCTCGGTGACGGCGGCCCGCCCGGCCCGCGGGTCGCGCAGGGCGAGCTCGACCACCTGCTCGGCGGTGCGGTGCCCGGCCGGCTCCGCCGGCGCCTGCGGCGACCGCCCGTCGAGGGACGGCTCGGCGGCCCGCTCCGGGGCCAGGCCGCTCAGCAGGGTGTACGGCGGCCGCCGGTCGTCGGCGGCCGTGAACGCGGCCCAGTCGACCGCCGCCAGGCCCACCACCGGCAGGCCGCCGCCCAGCACGCGCCCGAAGGCCGTCAGGGCCTCGTCGGTGCCGATCCCGGTGATGCCGGCGCGGGCGAGCCGGGCGAGCAGCTCCGGGCGGGCGGCCAGGCCGGCCTCGGCCCACGGGCCCCAGTTGATGCTGAGGGCCGGCTGCCCGTCGTGGCACCGCTGTTCGGCGAGAGCGTCCAGGAAGGCGTTGGCGGCGGCGTAGTTGGCCTGGCCGGCCGAGCCGGTCATCGAGGCGAGCGAGGAGTAGAGCACCAGGAAGTCGAGCCCGGCGTCGGCGGTCAGGGTGTGCAGGTGCTGCGCGCCCCGGACCTTCGGCCGCAGGACCTCGGCGAAGCGGCCGCGGTCGAGGTCGACCAGCGGGGCGTCGTCGGTGGTCCCGGCGGCGTGGACGACGCCGCGCAGCGGGGGCAGCTCCCGGCCGATCCGCCCGAACAGGCCGGTCATCGCCGGCAGGTCGGCCACGTCGGCGGGCCAGAGCTCGACCCGCACACCGGCGGCCCGCAGCTCCGCGACCTCCCGCGGGGGTTCGGCCGGCACGGAACGGCCCGTCAGCACCAGGCAGCGCGCGCCCAGGTCGGCGAGCCGACGGGCGGTGGCCAGGCCCAGCGCGCCGAGCCCGCCGGTGACCAGGTAGCTGCCGTCCGCCCGGACGGGCGCCGCCGGCGAGCCGCCGAGCGCGGCCTCCCGCAGCCGGGCGGCGTACCAGCGGCCGTCCCGCACCGCCAGGTGGCCGCGCCCCGCGAGGCCGGCGACCCGCGCCAGCAGTCCGGCCAGCGTCGGCGGGGTCCGGCGCGGTTCGAGGTCCACCTGGACGCAGGTGAGGTCGGGGTACTCGGCGACGACCGCCTTGGCCAGTCCGGTCAGCGGCGCCTGGCCGGCGTCCGGGCGGGTCGGCGCCTGCGGCACCCGCACCGCGCCGGTCGAGCAGACGACCAGGTCAGGCCGGTCCGCGCCGAACTCCCGCAGGAACCCGCGCAGGATCGCGAAGGCCGTGCCGGCGAGCACGACGGCGTCGTCCCCGGCGCTCTGGAGGACCAGTCCGGCGACCCCGTCCACCCGGCCGCGGGCCTCGGCGAACAGCCGGGCCACCGCCTCGTCCGAGGCGTCCGGGGCGATCAGCAGACCCAGGGCCGGGACGGCCGCCTCGGCGCACCAGCCGTCCACCAGCGACGCGTCCGTCCCGCAGACCAGCCAGGTGCCCGGCCGGCCGGCGGTACCCGCCTCCGGCGCCGGCACCCAGTCGGTGCGGTAGCCCCGCACCGCGGCCCCGGCCGCCGCTCCGGCCGCCGCCGCGATCCGCTCCGGCGCGACCGGCCGCAGCCGCAGCGCCTCGACGGTGGCCAGCCGTTCGCCGTCCTCGGACACCAGGTCCAGGTCGAAGGAGCGTTCGCCGTCGGCGCCGGTCCCGGCGTCCCGGGCCACGCACCACAGCCGCGCGGGCAGCGGACGGTGGACGGTGATCCGGTCGATGCCCACCGGCAGGAGCAGGTCCCCGGTGTCGCCGAGGAACGCGGCGGTCGTGTGGAAGCACGCGTCGAGCAGGACGGGGTGCGCCCGGTACGCCGCCCGGTCCTCGGCCGGGAGGTCCGCCTCCACCAGGCCGACGGCCTCCTTCCCGCCCGCCCACAGCGCCCGGAGGGCGCGGAAGGCCGGGCCGTACTGGAGGCCCCGGGCGCGCAGCGTCCCGTACAGGGCGTCGACGTCCCGCTCGGCCAGGGCGGCCCGCAGGAGGCCGGGGTCGACCCGGGTGTCCGGGGCCGGCGCGGCGGGCCGGGCGGCCTCCACCGTGACGTGCCCCGTCCACGCGGCCGCCCCGGACACCCGCGCGAAGCCGCGGACCCGGTGGCCGTCCGGCAGGGGCTCGACGACCGCCTGGGCGGTGACGGGCGCGTCCTGCGGCAGGGCGAGGAAGGCGGTGAAGGACACGCCCTCCAGCGTCCGGGGCCCGTCACCGGCGACCTCGCGGACGGCCGCGTCGGCCCACTCCGTCATCGCGGCGGCGGGCAGCACCGGCCGCCCGGCCACCCGGTGCTCGTCGAGGTACCACGGCTGCCCGGCGGTCAGCGTGCGGGAGAACCAGTGGCTCCCGGCACCGGCCAGCTCGACCGGCGCGCCGAGCAGCGGGTGCCGTCCGTCGCCGCCGTCGGTGAACCAGTGCCGGGTCGGGGCGAGCGGGTGGCCCGGCAGCGGGACCGGCAGCGGCGGCCGGCCGTGCTCCCCGTCCCGGTCCCGCAGGACCCCGGCCCAGTCGACCCGTCCGCCCCGGACGTACCACTCGGCCAGCCCGCGCCGGAAGCGGCGGTCGTCGGTGTCGTCCCGGTGCAGCGTCGGCAGGCCGACGGCGTCGGTGAGCACGGCCTCGACGAGCGGACCGAGCACCGGGTGCGGCCCGCACTCGACGACGGTGGTGCAGCCGAGCGCGGCCAGGGCGGCCAGGCAGTCGCCGAACCGCACCGGTTCGAGCGCGTGCCGGGCGAAGTAGGCTGCCGAGAACTCCCGTTCGACGGCGCCGGTCAGGTTGGCCACCACGGGGATCCGGGGGGCACGGAAGTCGACCGTCGCGGCGATCCGCTCGAACCGCGCGACCGGCCCCTCCATCAGCGGCGAGTGGAACGCCCGGGTGCCGTGCAGCCGGGTGACCTTCGCGCCCCGCCGCTCCCAGTCGGCCGCCAGGTCGGCGGCCGCCCGCACCGCGCCCGAGACCACCACGTCCTCCGGCCCGTTGAGGGCCGCGAGCACCACCGAACGGTCCTCGGGAAGGTCCGCGCACAGCTGCGCGACCAGCTCGCGGCCGGCGTGGACCGCGTACATCGACCCGGCCTCCGCCAGCTCCTGCATCAGACCGGCGCGGGCGACCACCAGCCGGACCGCGTCGGGCAGGCTCAGCACGCCGGCGACGCAGGCCGCCACGTACTCGCCGAGGCTGTGCCCGGCCACGGCGTCGGGCCGCACCCCGCAGGCGCGCCACAGCTCGGCCAGCGCGTAGTCCACGGCGAACAGGGCCGGCTGGGCGAACTCGGTCCGTTCCAGGTCCAGCCGCGGGCCCGGGGCGTCGCACAGCGTCGGCAGCAGGGAGACGCCGAGCTCCGCGCGCACCAGCGCGTCGACCTCGTCGAGCGCCGTGCGGAAGGCCGCGTGCCCGAAGTACAGCGCCTTGGCCATCCCGGGGTACTGCGCGCCCTGGCCGGTGAACACGAAGGCCACCGGCCCGGGACCGCCGCCGTGCGCGACGCCGTGCACCACCGCGGGGGACGGCAGGCCGTCGCGGTACGCCTCCAGGGCCTCCGCGGCCTCCCGGTCCGACCGGGCCAGCACGGCGAGCCGGTGGTCGTGGTGCTGGCGCCGGGCGCCCGCCGTGTGGACCAGCGCGCTCCACGCCGGGGCGGCGCCGCCCTCCCCCGCCAGCACCCCGGCGTAGTCGGCGGCCAGCCGGCGCAGGGCGGGCCCGCTCTTCGCCGAGACCGGGAGGAAGGACCACTCGCCGCCCTCCGCGGCCTCCACCCGGGCCCGCCGGGCCGGCGCGCCGGAGAGGATCACATGGGCGTTGGTGCCGCCGAAGCCGAAGGAGCTGACGGCCGCCGCCCGGGCGGGGCCCTCGGGCCACTCCGTCGTCGCGCGCGGGATCCGCAGCCGGGAACCGTCCAGTCCGATCAGCGGGTTGACCGTGTCGACGTGTAGGGAGGCCGGGATCCGCCGGTGCTCCAGGCAGAGCACCGCCTTGATCAGGCCGGCCATGCCCGCCGCGGCCTCCAGGTGGCCGATGTTGCTCTTCACCGAGCCGACGTGGAGGTCCGGGCCGGCCGACCCGCCGTACACGGCGCGCAGCGCGCCCATCTCGATCGGGTCGCCGAGCCGGGTGCCGGTGCCGTGGGCCTCGACGTAGCCGACCTCCTCCGCGGTCAGGCGGGCGGACCGCAGGGCGGACCGCAGCACGGCCTCCTGGGACGGTCCGTTCGGCGCGGTCAGCGTGCTGCTGCGCCCGTCGGAGGAGACGGCCGAACCCTCGACCAGGGCGCGGATCCGGTCGTCGGCGGCGACCGCGTCGGACGCCCGCCGGAGCACCACGACGCCGCAGCCCTCGCCGCGCACGTAGCCGTCCGCCGCCGCGTCGAAGGTCTTGCACCGGCCGTCCGGCGCGAGCATGCCCGCCTCGGTGAAGACCGTGGTCAGCCCCGGGTCCAGGAGCAGGTTGACGCCGGCCACGACGGCGAGGTCGCACTCGCCGAGCCGCAGGCTGGTGCACGCCTGGTGGAGGGCCACCAGGGAGGACGAGCAGGCCGTGTCCACCACCTGGCTGGGGCCGCGCAGGTCCCACAGGTAGGAGATCCGGTTGGCCGCGATGCTCGACGCGTTGCCGGTCCCGTCGTGGGCCGTGACCGGGACGCCGGCCCGGGCCTGGAGCCGGCCGTAGTCGTTGGTGCTGATCCCGACGAAGACGCCCGTGCGGCCCCCGGCCAGCGCCTGCGGGTCCACCCCGGCGTCCTCCAGGGCCTGCCACACCGTGGTCAGCAGCAGCCGCTGCTGCGGGTCCGTCCGGCGGGCCTCGTCGCGGGAGACCCCGAAGAAGGCCGCGTCGAACTCCTCGGCCCCGTCGACGAATCCGCCCCGGCCCGGCTCCCCGTGCTCCAGCCGGTAGCCGAGCAGACGGCGGTGCGCCGGGACCTCGGTCACCGCGTCCCGGCCGTCCAGCAGCAGCTGCCAGAACGCCTCGACGTCCTGGGCACCGGGCATCCGGCAGGCCATGCCGACGACGGCGATCGCCTCGCGGTCGTCGGCCGCCCCGGCGGATCCGGCCCGCTCGGTCCGGGCGGCCTTGTCGGTCCGCTCGGTCTTGTCGGTCCGCTCGGTCTTGTCCGTCCCGTCGGCCTCGTCGGTCTCGTCGGTCGAACCGGCCCGGTCGCCCGTGAGCGCGGCGGCCAGCGCCGCGACGGTGGGGTGGTTGTAGAGGTCCTTGGCGTCGACCGGGGCGCCGAGCCAGGCCCGGAGGTCGGCGGCGAGTCCGGCGAGCCCCGCGGAGTCGAGCCCGAAGGAGCCGAAGGGGGCGTCCTGCGGGACATCCCGGGGGGTGAGCCGGCGCAGACCGGCGATCCGCTCGGTCAGCCAGTCGGCCACGGCCTTCCTGGAGCGCTCCGGCGCGGCGTCCGCGGGGGTGTCGAGGACGGCCGCCACGGAGGAGACGTGGACCGGCTTGAGCCCGTCCTCCAGGAAGAGCCGCTTGCACTCCTGCCGGCGGACCTTGCCGCTCGACGTCAGCGGGAGCTGGGCCGGGCGGATCAGCACCACGGTCCGCGGGTCGAGTCCGTGCTCCTCGACGACGGCGAGCCGGATGCTGCGGACGACCTCGTCGCGGTCGGCGCCGCGGAATCCCTCCCGGGTCAGTTCGCTGACCACGACCAGCTGTTCGACGCCCTCGGCGTCCTCCACCGGGAAGGCGACGCCCTTGTCGCGTTCGAGGGCCGGGTGGGAGTCCGCGACGGTCAGCTCGATGTCGTGCGGGTAGTGGTTGACACCGCGGACCACGATCAGGTCCTTGCGCCGTCCGGTGATGTACGTGTGCGGGCCGAGCCGCCCGCCCAGGTCCCCGGTGCGCAGGTACGGGCCGCTGCCGTCGGCCAGACAGGCCCCGAAGGCGGCCTCGGTCGCCTCGGCGTTCCGCCAGTAGCCGGGGCTCACGGTGTCGCCGCTCAGCCAGAGTTCACCGCACTGCCCGTCGGGGACGGGGGTCCGGGTCTCCGGGTCGACGACCAGCAGTCCGGTGTCCGGCAGGACGTCGCCGTTGCTCGGCAGGAGGCGGCTTCCCGGCGCGCCGTCCGCCACGCGCCGCAGCCGTCCGCGCCCCAGCTCCTCGATGTCGAAGGAGGCGAGTCCCAGCGGCTCGTCGCGCCGGCGCACCGTCACGGCGAGCGTGGATTCGGCCATTCCGTAGGCCGGGGTGAAGATGTCGGCGCGACATCGGAACGGGGCGAACTCGGCGGCGAACCGCTCGATCGACTGCGGGCGAATCGGTTCGGCGCCGATCATCAGCGTGCGGAGCGCGGAGAGGTCCAGGCCCTCGCGGTCCTCGGGGCGGATGCGGTCACAGCACAGGTCCAGCGCGAAGTTGGGGCCGAAGGTCAGCGCGGCCCGGTAGCGGGTGGCCGCGGCGAGCCAGCGCAACGGCTCCTGGACGAAGTCGATCGGCGCCAGCAGCACGTTCGTCGCACCGGCCCGCAGCGGGAACAGCAGGCCGGCCACCAGGCCGAAGTCGTGGAAGAGCGGCAGCCAGGACAGCGACACCTCGTCCGGCCCCAGCTCCAGCCCGTCGGCGAGCATGTCGAGCTGCTGGACGATGTTCCGGTGGGTGACCATCACACCGCGCGGGCGCCCCGTCGAGCCGGAGGTGTACTGGAGGTAGCCGACGTCGTCCGGGCGGAGTTCGGGCTCGCGCCAGTCCTCCGGGTCCGCGGCGGTGAGCTCACTGGTCGTCATCACGGCGCAGGAGGAGGGGAGTTCCTCGACCATCGACCGGACCCGGTCGGCCCCCACCACGGCGAGCCGCGGGTCGCAGTCGTCGACGATGCCTTCGACCCGGGCCCCCTTGCGGCTCCGGGTCGGCGGGAAGGCGGGCACCGCGATCGCCTGCGCGTAGAGGCAACCCAGGAAGGCGACGGCGTAGTCGACGCCCTGGGGCAGCAGGATGAGCACGCGCTCGCCGGCCAGGCCGCGGGCCTGGAGCCCCGCGGCGAACGCCCGGGCGCGGCGGTCGTACTCGGCGAACGACAGCCGGTCGAGCTCGCTCTCCCCCTCGGCCAGCATGATGATCGCCGGCTTCTCCGGAAACTCGTCAGCTCGTGCACGAACATCATTGACAATGGACACGGAGAAATCCGGACGAGACTTTGTTGCCACGCTTTATCCCGCTTTCGGAGCAGCCTGAAGTGACACACGTGAAGCCGTGAAGGAAACCACTGGAAACCTGCCGGAACGGCAGTGAAAAGTACTCGGGCAGACAAAAGGAAGGGGAGGCGACAACGCGCCTTCAACCCTCCGACCCGAGGCGGCCTCAGCAGATGCCGGGCATATCCGTTCGCATGGACAACACCACCCTCGACCACTCCCCCGTTTCGCACTCCGGCCGGCCCGGGCTGCCGCGTGATCCGCCGCCCCACCCTGCCGGAGTCCATTGAATTGATGATCACCGTAATGAGCGACCAGGGGTGCGTCAAGCATCGTCGGAGTTCCTCACAAGCGAAATGCAAGACCACCTCTTCCCCGACACCTGTGAAGAAAGAGTGCGAAAGGGCGGCCAGCGTGCAGAAAACGGGCATTGCCGCCATACGACCCCACCGGCCCCCGGGGCCCGGACCCCCGCCGCCCGACCCGGCCGCAACCGTCGGGTCGAGGTCGCACCGCCCGTACGCTGCACGAATCCAGCCCCACGGCAGCGGATCAGACGCTCCGTCAAGATCAAAGAACCGGCGGATACGGCTGGCGCTCCCTACCGAAGCGATCTATGCTCTGTTTCGGCCGCATGACCGAATGGGCTGCCCGACACGGGGAGGTGGGCACGGGGAGCCCGGTCGAATCGGATCGGCCCACGGGCCCCGCGCGGGGATTCGGCGGGAAGTCCACAGACGCATTCCCGCCCGAACTCGGGGGCGAGTTCCAGCACTCCGCGGCATTCCAGGTCGCCGCACCGACCACCCGCCGGGCCGGGTGGGGGAACAGTTTGAAACTGTTGGCGTGGACATTGCATGACAATGCGCGATCGCTGAGCCGTCAGAACTTCACAGGAGACGGCCCGTTCGGATTTCCTGCCACCGGCCACGGGGCCGCTTGATCCGGGATTCCCCGGACTCCTCGGGCATCCGCCGAGCCGTGGGCCCCGCCGCACCGGGCGGGCGAGGAACAGCTTTCGACAATGGGGGACGACTGCATGACCGCGACTGACTACGCGTCGTTGGCGGAGAGAGCAGGCCGTGAGTTGGAGGAGGCCTCCGCGCAGGAGGTCCTCGCCTGGGCGGCCGAGACCTTCGGC
>NZ_JBHVJT010000104.1:0-28612 GCF_042798815.1 Kitasatospora sp. NPDC057738
GTTGGGAACACCCCCCCCCCCGGCCCAACACCCTCCTCTCCTCCGGGACTTCCTCCCCCCCCCCCCCCTGCTCCCCCTCCCCCCCCTCCCCCCTTGGTGGGTCCCGGGCCGCAGGGCCTAGGGGTGCGGGCGGGTGCGCTGGGCGGGCAGGGACGGGGCGCAGGTGCGGCGGGCGAGTTCGGCGAGGGTGTGGAAGAGGACGTCGCCGAGCAGGACCGGGTCGCGCGAGGCGTCGGACGCCCGCGGGTCGCGGGTGTCGGGGCGGGCGGTCGGGGGCGGCTGGTCGCGGAGCTGGCGTGTGGGCATGGCTCTTCCTGCCGACGGGGTGGCCGTGGGCAGTCATTCCCGGCGCGGCCGGCCGGGCACCCCGGCGGCCTGGGGATCGGCCGGAAACGGAGTATGAAGGGCTTGATCACGGCGCGGACGGCCGGTGGGCGCGGGGCCGGGCCGGTGACCCTGCCGCGCCGATGGGCGAAGATGGACCGGTGACCGAACCCCGTACCGCGCCCCGCCTCATCGCCACCGACCTGGACGGCACCCTGCTCTGCTCCGGTGGCACCGTCACCGACCGCACCGCCGCGGCGCTGGCGGCGGCCGAGGCGGCCGGGGTGCAGGTGGTGTTCGTGACCGGGCGGCCGCCGCGCTGGATGCAGCAGGTGAGCCCGCACATCGGCGGCCACGGGGTGGCGATCTGCTCGAACGGCGGCGCGGTGGTGGACGTGCGGCGCGGCGAGCTGCTGGAGACCTTCCCGCTGCCGGTGGAGACCACCCTGGCGGTGGTCGAGGCGCTGCGGGCCAAGCTGCCGGGCACCGCGTTCGCCTTCGAGCACCCGGGCGGCTGGGCCCGCGAGCCCGGGTACGCGGTGCCGATGTGGGGCGACGAGCTGGAGCACGAGGTCGGCACGGCGGAGGAGCTGCTGGGGGCCGGCGGGTCGGTGCGGGGCCTGTTCAAGCTGCTGGCCAAGCACCCGGACCTCGATCCGGACAAGTTCCTCGCCGAGGCCAGGGAGGCGGCCGGGCACCTGGCCGAGATCACCCGCTCGGCGGCGATCCCGCTGCTGGAGATCAGCGCGCCCGGCGTCACCAAGGCCAGCACGCTGGCCCGCTGGTGCGCCGGGCGCGGGATCGACCGGAGCGAGGTGGTGGCCTTCGGCGACATGCCGAACGACCTGGAGATGCTGGCCTGGGCCGGCACCGCGTACGCCGTCGCCAACGCGCACCCGCAGGTGCTGGCGGCGGTGCCGCTGCACACCGTGAGCAACGAGCAGGACGGCGTCGCGGCGGTGCTGGAGCGGCTCCTCGGCCGGTAGGACAACGGGAACCGCTCCGGCCGGGAACGGCCGGAGCGGTCGGAGCGGTCGGAGCGGTCGGAGCGGCCGGAGCGGCCGGAGCGGCCTAGCCGAAGCGGCCGTTGACGTAGTCCGAGGTCCGCTGGTCGCGCGGGCTGCCGAAGATCTGCTCGGTCGGCCCGGCCTCGACGATCCGCCCCGGGGTGTCGTGGGTGGCCAGGAAGAACGCGCAGGTCTGCGAGACGCGCTGGGCCTGCTGCATGTTGTGGGTGACGATCACGATGGTGAGCCGCCCGCGCAGTTCGGCGATCGTCTCCTCGACCCGCCGGGTGGAGGTCGGGTCGAGCGCGGAGCACGGCTCGTCCATCAGCAGGATGTCCGGCGAGACGGCCAACGACCGCGCGATGCACAGGCGTTGCTGCTGGCCGCCGGAGAGCGCCCCGCCCGGGGTGTGCAGCCGGGTGGACACCTCGTCCCAGAGCCCGGCCCGGCGCAGGCTGGTCTCGACCAGGTGCTGGCGCTCGTCCTTGGACACCTTGATCCCGGCCAGCTTGAGCCCGCTGGAGACGTTGTCCTGGATGGACATCGCCGGGAACGGGTTGGGCCGCTGGAACACCATGCCGATCCGGCGCCGCACCTCGGCGGGCCGGCGGCCGGGCCGGTAGACGTCGTCCCCCTCCAGCAGCACCTCGCCGGAGAGGGCGGCGCCGCGCACCATCTCGTGCATCCGGTTGAGGATCCGCAGGTAGGTGGACTTGCCGCAGCCGGACGGGCCGATCAGCGCGGTGACCTCGCCGGCCGGCATCGCCAGCGAGACCCGCTCCAGGACCTTGCGGCTGCCGAACCAGGCGGAGACGTCGCGGGTCTCCAGTCCGGCGAGCGGCTCGTCGTCGGGGTGGCCGTCCGCGTACCGCCGGTCGGCGTACGGGGCGGGGGCGACCGGGGGGAGGGTGATGGTGTCGGCGACCGGGTCGGCCGGCGGGGTTTCGGTCAGTGGTGCGTCGGTCATCGGAACGGTCCTCCGGGCGCGCGTCAGTAGAGGTTGGGCAGCAGGGCGGCGGCGTTCTCGTAGACCGCCCAGAGCAGCGCGCCGACCACCGGCGCGAGGCTCAGGTACGCGGCCGAGCGCCGCCAGTACCGGGCCAGCAGCAGGGCGCCGGCCACCGCGCCGAGCAGGCCGAGCGACCACAGCTGGAGCGTGGCCAGCGCGCCCTTGTCCGCGGCCAGTGCCTTGTCGTACGGGACGGTCGCGGGCCGGCCGCCGGGGTTCTGCTGCGGGTCGCCGTCCAGCCGGGCGCCGATCAGCACGGTGGAGCCGGGGATCCAGTCGGAGTCGCCGGTGACCAGGACCATCCGGTTGCGGGCCTGGTCGACGATCGGGTGGTCGCCGTCGCCGTACACGTTGACGGTGTAGGTGAACGTGCCCTGGCCGGTGGTGGCTTCGATCTTGTCGCCGACCCGCAGCCTGGACAGTTCGGCGAACGGCGCGCCGAAGGTGGCGCCGCGGCCGAAGACCACGGCGACCCCGCGCTGACCGGGCAGCGCGGTGTCCCGGCGGTGGCCGGGGCCGCGCATCAGGTCCCGGCCGGTGGTGCCCTCGACCACCACGGCCCGGTGCAGGCCGATCGCCGGGATGTCCAGCAGTGCCACCGGGTCGCCGTCGGCGGCCGCGCCGGTCGGGGCGACCGCCCGGGCCAGCTGGTCGCGGAAGGTCTTGTACGCGGTGGACTGGTAGTGCTTCTGCTGGACGTGCGAGAGCGTGAACAGGTACCCGACGAAGCCGAGCACCAGCGCCGCGGCCAGGCTGACCGCCCAGGCGCCCTGGAGGAACCGCCGCCGCCCGGGGGAGACGGCGGGCCGGGCCGGGGCGGCGGGCCCGACGGGGGCGGCCGGCTGCTCCGGCGCGCTCACCGCGACCGGCTTCTCCAGCACCGGGGCCGTCACGAGGTACCGCCCGAGCCGTTGCGGCGGCGCAGCAGCCGGCGGCCGAGCAGCGGCGGGACGAGCACCACGGCGAGCAGTTCCAGCGCGGTGAGGGAGGACAGCATCCAGTCCTCGGGCTTGCCGCTGACCTCGACCACGTTGGCCGCCACCTCGGTGGCGGCGCCGCCGCGGCCGCGGGCGACCACCTGGCCGGTCTGCGGGTCGACCACGTCCTCGGTGGCGTCGCCGGCACCGGGCGCGTTCGGGTCACCGCCGGCCGCGCCGCCGGCCGCGTTCGGGTCGCCGGCACCGCCGGCCGTTCCCGCGCCCCCACCGGTACCGGCGCCACCCGCGCCGCCGCCGGTTCCGCCTCCGGAGCCGCCGGACCCGCCGGTGCCGCCGGAACCGCCCGCCGCACCGCCGGAGCCGCCGGCCGCACCGCCGGAACCGCCCGCGCCCGAACCGGTCTTGACCGGCTGGCCGTTCTGCACCGTGCAGTCCAGCGGGCTGCCGGCCTTGTCGCAGGGGCTCGGCATCGGGGCGTTCTTGAGGACGGTCAGCTCCCCGGCCGAGTTGAAGGTCGGGTTGGCGCAGTTGGAGAGGGTGTTCGGGTCGACCGGGCTGGCGTTGCCGGGGATGTTCCTGGTCTGCAGCAGCCCGCCCTTGACCAGGCCGCGCGGGATCGGCGAGTAGCCGAGGTCGTCCGCCTTGCCCTGGCCCTCGCACAGCACGTACGAGAGGAAGCGGCTGAGGGCGGAGCCCTTGTCGTTGTTGAAGCGCGGCGGCGGCGGGTTGGCCGCCCCGGCCCGCGGCACGATCAGGTAGCTGTAGCTGGAGATCGGGTAGGCGCGCGGGTCGTCCATGGTGTAGACGCCGTCGAGGTTCTGCTGCAGGTAGTTCGGGTCGTCCGCCGGGGTGCCGTCGTCCACGCCGCGGATCTTGGCGGCGGTGAGCGCGACGGCGACGTTGGAGGCGGTCGGCAGCGCGTAGTAGCCGGCCTGGTTGAGCACCTTCACGACCGGCCAGTTGCTGCGCTTGGCGAACGCGTACTCGTCGTAGCCGATGGTGCCGACGTTGCCCGGGGACTTGATGTAGCCGGCCACCACGTCGGAGCCGTTCTGCGCGACCATCCGGCCGGACGGCGGGAAGAACTCGGTGTAGTCGCCGCAGCTCACCCCGTTGACGGCCTTGCAGTAGGACTCCCACTGGTCCTTGTGGGTGTGCTCCATCCAGCGGGTGAACTGCGCGGTGGCGCCGGAGCCGTCGGAGCGGATCACCGGGGTGATCTGCAGGTTGGGCAGTGCCTTGCCGTAGTCGCTGGTGACCTTCGGGTCGTTCCAGTTGGTGATCTTGCCGGTGAAGATGTCCACGATGGTCTGCGGGGAGAGCCGCAGGTCGCGGACCTGCTTGCCGCCGACCACCAGGTTGTACATGAAGGTGGTGCCACCCGCGGTGATCGGCACGTAGGAGTAGCCGTAGACCGGGTTCTCCCGCTCGCCGCCGCCGTTCGCGTGGCCGTTCTGCCCGAGGCCGGTGTCCGGCGAGGAGCGGAACGGCACGTCGGAGGCGGTGAAGTCGTCCTGCCCGATCGACCACTGGGTGCGGCCGGCCGCCGAGCCGACCGGGTTGAAGTTGATCTGGATGCCCTGCGGGGACACGTCCTGGCGCCACTGGTCGATGGCGGGGCCGGCCCAGCTGGAGCCGTCCGCGCTCAGCGAGATCGAGGCGGCGTGGGCCGGGGTCTGCCCGATCAGCAGGGAGGCCGTGGCGAGCGACAGGGACATGGCCCCTGCCAGCAGCCGGGCCGTGGAGCGCCTTGCGGCCTCCCGGAACATGTGAACTCCTCGGGGACGGAGGGTGGTTGGTCCGGACATCAGTGCTTCGCCTGCGAGTGGAGGGCGTACGGACGGGCGATGGCGCCGAGCGCGGCCGCCTCCTGGCGGCGGGCGTCCCGGTCGATCCGGCGCTTCTGGGCCCGGGTCAGCTGCCCGGGCCGGCGGCCGCCGAGCACGCGCGCGGTGACGAACAGGACCAGCACGACGCCCATCAGCGTCAGCCCGGCCGCGAAGCCGCGCGCGATCATGCCGTCGTACGGCTGCTTGACGTAGTTCCAGATGTAGAGCGGCAGCGACACCTGGTGCCCCTCGAAGGGGTTGCCGTTGAACTGCGAGGTGAAGCCGGAGGTGAGCAGCACCGGCGAGGTCTCGCCGACGCCGCGCGCCATGCCGAGCACCACCGCGGTCACCAGGCCGGGCCGGGCGGTCGGCAGCACCACGTTCCACACCGTGCGCCACTGGCTGCCGCCGAGCGCGTACGAGGCCTCGCGCAGGGTGCCGGGCACCAGCCGGATGACCACCTCGGCGGCCCGGGTGACGATCGGCATCATCATCACGGTGAGCGCGAGCGAGGCCGCGAAGCCGCTCTTCTCGAAACCGAAGGTGATGATCACGACGCCGAGGATGAACAGGCCCGCCACGATGGACGGCAGCGCCGTCATCGCCTCGACCAGGGTCCGCACCGGGCGGGCCATCCGGCCGCCGACCTCGGACATGAAGACGGCCGCCGCGATGCCCAGCGGAACGGCGAACAGGGTTGCCAGGCCGAGCTGTTCGAGCGAACCGACGATCGCGTTGAGCGCGCCGCCGGAGGTGAGCTGGTCGAGCGGGCCGGTGTGCTCCATCGACTCGGTGAAGAAGTTGAGGTGCTGGGCGGCCTCCCAGCCGCGGCTGGCGACGTAGCCGATCTGGTCGGCGATCAGCGCGACCACCAGCAGCCCGGAGCTCCAGGCGACCACGGCGACCAGCCGGTCCCGCACCATCATCGGGTTCCACTGGAGCCGGCCGAGCAGGTAGTAGCCGGCCAGGAAGAGCAGGTACCAGCAGAGCAGGAAGCCGAAGGCGCCGCTGAACGGCAGCACCCGCTCGTACAGCACCCAGTCCAGTGCGAGCGAGCCGGCCGTCGCGCCCGCCACGGTGAGGACGTCGTCGCGGGTGACGCCGCCGATCCGGAGCTTCTTCTCGGGGCCCGGGGCCCCGGCCGCGGCGGGCCCCGGGGGCGCGGGCTCACCGGCGGGCCCGGACACCGCGACCGGCGGCAGGTCGAGCGTGGTCATCGGATGGTCCCTTCACGGTTCGGGTGGCTGCGTGGGCCGGTCGTCGCCCCGCGGGCGGGCGTCCGTGGACA
This sequence comes from Kitasatospora sp. NPDC057738, assembly GCF_042798815.1. Lineage (NCBI taxonomy): Bacteria > Bacillati > Actinomycetota > Actinomycetes > Kitasatosporales > Streptomycetaceae > Kitasatospora > Kitasatospora sp. NPDC057738. Next base: position 6,396 of record NZ_JBHVJT010000104.1, read on the forward strand.
GGCCCTGTCCCCGCGGGCGGTTCGGGGGTTCGTCATGCTCAGTCCGCCGTCGCGGCGCCGGAGCGCGAGCGGTTGATGACGACCCCGGCCAGCACGTTGACCAGCAGGGTGAGCGCGAACAGCACCAGACCGGCGGCCATCAGCGCGGAGAGCGACAGCGAGTCCGACTCGCCGAAGCGCAGCGCGATCAGCGCGGAGATCGAGTTGGCGCCGTTCTCCAGGATGTGGGTGATGGCCTTGAAGTTCGGCGAGATGATCAGCGCGACGGCGATGGTCTCGCCCATCGCGCGGCCGAAGCCCAGCATCACCGCGCCGATGACGCCGCCCTTGCCGAACGGCAGGACCACGGCGCGGACCATCCCCCAGCGGGTGGAGCCCAGCGCGTACGCGCCCTCCCGCTCGCCCTGCGGGGCCTGGGAGAAGACCTCCCGGCTGAGCGAGGTGACGATCGGGATGATCATCAGGGAGACCACCACGCCGGCGATGAAGGTCGAGGAGGTGTACGAGGTGCCGATGTCGCCGATGCGCACCTTGAGGAAGGGAATGGCGTCGCCCAGGTGGTTGGCCATCCAGCGGACGAAGCCGATGATCCGCGGCTGGAGGAAGAACAGGCCCCACAGGCCGTAGACGATGCTGGGGATCGCCGCCATCAGGTCGACGAGCGAGATCAGCGCGGCGCGCAGGCGCACCGGGGCGTACTCGGAGATGAAGATCGCGGTGCCGAGTGCCACCGGGACGGCGATGACCAGCGCGATCACCGCGATCAGCAGACCGTTGGGCAGGACGGCGGCGATGCCGAAGTTGTGGGCGGCGGTCTGCCACTTCTGCTCGGTCAGGAAGGACCAGCCGACCGCGCGCAGCGCGTCGGTGCCGCGCAGGACCAGGAAGAAGGCGATCAGTCCCATGATCGCGAAGACCGAGAGACCGGCCAGCCGCAGCACGCCGCGGAACACCCGGTCACCCGGGGTCGCGGGGGCGGTGATGGTGCGCGGGACGTCCTGATCGGGCCCGTGGTCGGGTTGGCGTGGCGCCCCGGCGTACGGTGCCGCGGGCTCAGCGGCGGATGTCATGTGTGCTCTCCGTGCTCGGGAACGGGCGTGCTCGGTGAGGGTCCGGGGCGCTGCCTCGGCGGGAGGAAGCGCTCGGCGGGGCCGGAACGGCGGCCCCGCCGAACGCGGGTTCCTACTTGCGGCGCAGCCGCGACCACTGGGTGCGGGCGCCGGTCAGCACCTTCGCCCCGGCCGGGGTGCCGCCGAGGAACAGCGCGGCCGGTCCGCCGACCAGCAGCACCAGGCCGGCGATCAGCGCGACGGGCAGCAGCAGCCGGGCGGTGCCGGGCCGGTCGGGCACCGGGGTGCCGACCGGGGCCGCGGCGAGCGGTCCGCCGGAGGGCGCGGCGCTCGCGCCGGGCTTGCCGCCGGCGGCCGTGCCGGGGGCCGCGGCGCCGCCGGCCGTGCCGGTCCCGGTGGAGCCGGTGGAGCCGGTGCCGGAGAGCCCGCCGCCGGACAGGCCGTCGGAGGACCCGAAGCCGGTGCCGCCGGAGTTGCCGTCCGCGCCGGTGGTGCCGGTGCCGGAGGTGCTCACCGGGCTGGTTCCGTCGACGGTGCCGCCGGAGCCCGAGCCGCCGTTGCCGTTCTCCGGGGTGCCCGGTTCGGGCTTCTCGGCCGGCGGGGCGGTCTGGTTGCCGGGCAGCTTGCCGTCCTGGGCCTCGACGTGCTGGACGGCCTGCTGGGCCTGCTGGCGCTGGGCGTTGTTCAGGGCGAGGAAGCCCTGGGCCAGCTGGCCGGGCGCGATGCCGTAGGTCTGCCCGGTGGTGGTCACCGTCTTGAGGAAGCGGGAGATCACCGCCGCCTTCGCGGCGGGCACCCCGCCGGTCGGGACCATCGCGTACTGGACGTAGCTCAGCGGGTACGCCCGCTGGTCACGGGAGAACGCGGTGTCGGGCGTGCCGTAGGGCAGCTGCTGGACCCCGGTGGCGGGGTCGGTCGGCATGTCGGCGACGGCGGCCTGGAAGCCGGCCGTGGACGGCGACACGTAGGCGCCGGCCGGGTTGAGCAGCGTGGCCTCGGGCAGCGAGAACGCCTTGGCCTGGGCGGTGTCCATGATGGCGAGCATCATGCGCTGGCCGGCCGGCTGCGCGGCGCAGGCGTCGTGCCCGCCGTTGGCGTTGTAGGTCGGCTGCTGGCAGTTCGGGCGGTTCTGGACCTGGTTGCGGGCGACCCGGGAGAGGCCCTCGGTGGAGGGCACCCACTCGAACTGCTTCCAGTGCGCCGTGTCGGCGCCGTCCTGCGGCGTGCTCGTCCCGGACATGTCCTGGGGCTGGAAGGCCTCGGCCGGGTAGCCGGTGAACCGGGGCTTCAGGTAGAAGCTGTCGACGTGCATGCCCCACGGGTCCGGCTCGCCGTCGAGGAAGCGGGCGGCGTCCGGGTCGGCCGCGATCCACGAGGTCAGCAGGTAGGTGAAGTCCGTCGTGCCGCCGGGGACACCGGGGAAGATCGTCAGGGCTCCGCCGCAGCTGGTCGGCCAGCTGATCCCGTTCTCCGGGGTCTCCGGGTTCAGCTGCCTGAACTCGGGGTCGGTGAAGAGGCAGATCGGGTTGCCGGCCACGGACGGGATGTCGGCACCGGGCGACGCGTAGGACTGGGTCAGCAGTTTGGCCAGCAGCCGCGCGTTCAGCTTCATGTCCTTGATCTGCCGACCGGTGTTCGGGTCGTCGACCACGAAGGTCACGGAGATGCCGGTCGTCGCCAGCGGGGCGTAGACGTACGGCCGCGGGGGCGGTGACGTGTCCGGCCGGGCCGTCAGCGCGAGGTCGATGCTGCTGCTGCCGCCCAGGAAGGCCGACCGGGCCTGCGGCTCGCCACCGGCCGGGATGTAGCCCACGGTCATCGGGGACTCGCCCAGGCACAGGCCCGAACGCCACTGCTGCATCGCCCGGTTGGCCATCTCCAGACCGGCGGTGCCGAAGTCCTGGGCGCTCGCGACGCAGGAGTCCGGGGTGGGCGCGAAGGAGAGCGGGACCACGGTCCGGTTGAGCCAGGCGCACTGCTCACTGGTGCGGTTCTTGGTCTTCGAGTTGATCCGGCCGGGCTTCATGACGCCGTCCGAAGCGGCGTTGTAGAACCTGTCCTTGTCCATCCGGTGGTCGTTGCAGTCGGCCTTGCCGCCGCGGATGTTGTACAGGTCCGTCGGGTCGCCGCCGTAGTTCGGCTCGACCACGATCGAGCAGGGGTGGGTGGCGTCGCAGCCGAGCGTGGTGCTCTCCTTGGCGCTCCACACCTCGATGGAGGCGGTGCCCGAGCCGTCCGGGCCGGTCGGGGCCAGCACCATGTTCGTGGGCCAGTCCGGCGTCTCCGTGTGCACCGGGCGGGCCGGCTGCTCGAAGCCCGCCTCGCGGTCGCCGCCGTAGAGGGTGCTGCCGTAGCAGTCCGTCACGGCGGGGTCGGTGCCGCGACACTGGTAGACCCGGACCGCGTACAGGTTGAGGGTCGACTCCACGGGCGTGGTCGTCACCGGGCCGCCGCTCTGGGTGACGGTCGGCGTGAAGCCGCTCCAGGAGACCTGGAGCACCTGGTTGGTCAGGTTGGCCGTCTGGGAGACCGTCACACTGCCCTCGTCGCCGTACGTTCCGGCGGCCGGGATCCACACCTTCGGACCGGTCACGGTCGTCGAGGAGTCGGCGTGAGCCTGCGGCGCCGCGCCCAACCCGATCGGAATGACAGCGAGCGCCGCCACCACCGCCTTGGCGAGGGCCAGGGCCGGTAGTCGACGGCGCCACCTTCCCCGACCTCTTCGGTCGGGTACGCGGGTTCTCATGCGAGGCCTCCGGGAGATGCGGGCCGCCGAGGGAGCGGCGCGAGGGCGTCGGATCGCGCTGGGGACGGACGATTCCGTGCGTACCATTCGGCCAGCCGGACATGGCGGGATCCGGTCGGCCAGGTGTACGAGACCACAACGCGGCGACTCCGTACCGGAGTTGGAAGATCCGCATGCGGCGGGCCCGCGCCGAGGCACGGGCCCTCCGATCTGCGGCCGGGTGGAGCTGGGATCAGCTCGCCGGGGTGAAGGACAGCGCGAGCGAGCCGATCTGCTGGCCGCCCTTGAAGTACGTGGTGCCGAGGTTGGTGTCCAGGTAGTTCGCGCCGGCCGCGTCCACCTGGAAGCTGGAGGAGTTCAGGGTCTGGGTGGTGCCGGTGCGGCCGATCACGTTGTTGCCGCGCGGGTCCAGCAGCGGCACCGGGGTGGTCGAACCGTTCGGCACGGCGGTGAAGTAGCCCTTGGCCACCGAGAAGTCGAGCTGCTTGAAGGTCACGCTCTTGCCGGTCGAGAGGTTGATGAAGAGCAGACCGCCGCCGAACTGCACGTGCCCGTAGAAGCCGGGGATGTTCGCGGCGCCGTCGGTCACCGGGAGCGTCACGGTGAGGCCGGTGTCGGCGTCGAGCTTCGGGTCGGCCGGCTGCAGCGGGATGACCAGGATGCCGTTGAGCGCGGCGTCCGCCAGGAAGCTCACGTCGGTGGTGATCACGGCCTGGCCGGAGGCCGGGGTGGCGGCGGTGTCGGCGACGGCCGCACCGCTCACACCGGTCAGGGCGAGGACGACGGTGGCACCGGTCGCGGCCAGGCGGGCACTGATGCGGGACATGCCGAACTCCTTGGGAGAGGGAGAGGAGAGGTGATCGGTGGTGCGGTTCGAGGAAGCTCGCGCGGGGGTGGCGCCGCCGCGGGGCGGAACGCGACCGGCGGCACGGCCCCGGTGAGGGTGCCGGGGGGACGGTCCCGGCTGTACGGCCGTGGTGCGCCCTGCTCCCCGGTCCGAGGGTTCAGCCGGGCCGGCGGCCGCAGGGGCGAGGCCCCTGCGGCCGCCGGTGCGGTGCTGGTTCGATCAGGAGTGGGTGACGCTGCCGCAGGCGAAGGGCGAGAGCGGCAGGAAGCCGTAGCTCTGGATGTCCGTGGCACCGTTGGTGCAGATCCAGCCACCGGCGCCGAAGATGGCGCGCAGGGCGGTGCCGTGGGCGTCCGTGGCGTTCCACTCGGCGTCACGGAAGACGTTGTAGACCACGCGGCCGTACTGGGTGGCCACGAAGGTGTCGCTGATGACCTTGTTCACGGTGTCGACCGGCGCGTTGCCGTCGATGTTGCGGATGGTCAGCGGGCCCTGGACGTCGGCGCCGGTGCCCTTGCCGAAGTACACCTGGCCGATGTAGTGGGCGACGGAGTAGGGGACCAGCGCGTTGATGTCGTTCAGCTGAGTGTCGCTGCCCTGGTTCTCCTGGACGCTGCTGTTGACGCAGGCGCCCGGGGTGAGCGGGGTGACGCCACCGTTGATGGCGGTCAGGAAGAAGGAACGGGTGCCCGAACCGGTCTGCGGCAGGAAGGGCTTGATCGTGGCGTTCGGGAGCGACGCGTTGATCTGGTTCCACTTGGTGATCGTGCAGGAGTAGATGCCCTTCAGGTTCGCCGTGGTCAGGTTCGCCGGGGCGTTGCCACCGCTCTTGGCGGCCCAGGAGACCGCGTCCTGCGCCAGCGCGACGAAGTCGTCGGTGGTCGGGTCGGTGGCCACCGGGCCGCGCGAGGAACGGGCGAAGTCCACGGTGGCGCTGGTGTTGGCGTTCAGCGCGGTGATGCCGGCGCCGGAGCCGTTCGGGCGGGTGATCGCGGTGGCACCGGTCTTGGTGGTGATGGTGCCGGCCGGGATCGCGTCCCAGCTGTAGAGGCGCGGGGAGGTGGAGCTGGTGAGCGACGCGTTGTAGTCGGCGGCGAGCTGGTTCAGCACCGACTGGGTCGTGTCGGAGCCGACACCCACGATGTCGATGGCGCGCGGGGTGACACCGGTGGCCGGGTCGGCGACGGCGGTGCCGCCGACGACGGTGGCGAGGGAGGTCGCCAGGGCGGCGACGGTGAGCAGCTTGGCAGCGGTCTTACGCATGTTCCTCTTCCTCCGGGGGAGAGACGTACATCGCGTGAAACCCGTACTCCGTTCGGGAGTTCGGGGCCGTGTGGCCGCGTCCGCTGCGGCCTCGCCGGCAGTGCCGATCCTGTCCGCCGGGGAGGTTCCGCCGGAAGAGAGGTCGAGCCCGGCCGGTGAATGTCGACTCATCGGTTCAGCGAGGTTTAGCCACTGGTCAGCGTGCACGTGACAGGGGCACTGCCAGGGCTCCGAGCCCGGTCGACGTTCTTCTCCAGGAGGCTGCTCGGAGTGTTGCCGGAAACCTGTCCTTCACCGGAACAGCACGGACGGAGATCCGATGGAGGATCGCCTTCCGGTAACGGGATCCGATGGAGGATCCCCTTCCGGGAACGCCGGAATGACGGTCCGTCATCCGACTCGGACCGTCATCGACTCACACGCTCACAGCGGCCAGCGGCCGTCCCGCCCGGACCGCCGCAACTCCTGCCCCACCCACTGGAGTCCGGCCAGGAACCCCTCGACCCCCGCCTGGCACTGGTCCCGCCGCAGGTACCCCCGGGCGCTGCGGGCCACCGGAACGGCGTCGGCCGCCCCCCGCCGGGTGCTGCGCACCGGCAGGTAGGCGGCCCAGACCCACTGACGCCCCTCGGACTGTCCGACCGAACATCGCAGCGCGGCCCGCTCGATCAGCAGTTCCCGTACCGACTCGGCGAGTTCCTCCTCGCTCCGGTAGGTCCGCACGCCTACCCCGAGCGGCCGACCGTTGGCGGCCCGCAGCGCCCAGCCGAGGCAGCGGTCGGCCGCCGGCACGATCAGCAGCCGCGGACCGCGCCGCTCAGCGGCCATCGGTGCGTCTCAACGGCACCACGGGTTCCGGGAGTTCGCGCGGAGGCTGCTTGGAGAGCAGCACCACGAACCGCCGGAAGGCGTTCTGGCAGGTCGCGTACCGCTCGTACGCGCGGCTGGAGCGCACCTCGGGCAGGGCCCGCGAACCCGGGACGACCCAGATCCAGCCGATGCCCTCCCGCACGTGGGTGATCCGCGCGGTGAGTTCGACCGCCACGACCCGCAGGCCGTCGAAGCCCCGCTCGGCCTCGCTGGCCGTCTCGAACGCGGCCGGGGTGATCGCGACCACCCGTCCGTTGGGCGCCTTCAGTTGCCAGCGGTAGCGCCCGTCCGCCGCCCGTTCGGCGCGGAACCCCCCTCGACTTGCCCCTGCTGCGGTGTAGCCGCGGCCGGCAGCGTTCACTGCCCCCTCCGTCCGGTTGCCCTCCGGATTCCCCTCCGAGCGGAGTAAAGCTATGTGTGCACACGGAGCCCCCGAAAGCCCAGAACGTTCACAACTTGCGCCGTTGGTCGGGAAGTTCTCTCTCGTTTAACTTTCACGCGTCTCGATCGGAAACCGCCCCGGAACCGGCCCGGGCCGGCCCGTGACCGACCGGCAACCGGCCGGGAACCGCCGTGGACCGCTCAGAGCCGGGCGGTCCAGCGCACCATCGTCCCCTTGCGGTACGGCCCGCTCTCGTGCCAGGCGTCGCCGCCGAGCGCCTCGGCGCGCCGGGTGAGGTTGAGCAGGCCGCTGCGCCGGCCGCCCGGCGGGATGCCCACCCCGTCGTCGGTCACGGTGAGCAGGACGCCCGGCCGCCCGCCCCGGTCCAGCGACTCCGGGTCGCCGCCCACCGGGCGGCCGTCCTCGTCCAGGTGGGTGGTGGCGTCGATCTCCACCCCGACCCGGGAGGCGCGCGCGTGCCGGGCCGTGTTGGAGAGCATCTCGCGCAGGGCGGCCAGCAGTTGACGGCCGGTGTTCTCGCCGACCAGGCTCTCCACCGGCCCGACGAAGCTCACCGCGGGCTTGAAGCCGAGCGCGGCCGCGGCCTGGCTGGCCTCGCGCAGCACCCGGGTGCGCAGGGTGTCCGGCGCGTCGCCGTGGTTGTCGTGCTGGAGGGCGTAGATGGTGGTGCGGACCTCCTGGATGGTGGCGTCCAGCTCGTCCACCGCCTTGCCGATGCCGACCTTCACCTCGGGGACGACCGCCCGCCGGGCGGCGCTCTCCAGCATCATCCCGGTGGCGAACAGCCGCTGGATCACCAGGTCGTGCAGGTCGCGGGCGATCCGGTCGCGGTCCTGGAAGACGGCCAGGCGCTGCTGGTCGCGCTGGCCCTCGGCGAGCCGCAGGGCGAGCGCGGCCTGCGAGGCGAAGGTCTCGGCGAGCTGCTTCTCGCTGTCGGTGAACGGCACCGCTCCGCAGGGGCGCCAGACGCAGAGCCCGCCGAGCACCCGCCCGGCGGCGACCATCGGCACCGCCATGGACGGGCCGAAGCGGCGGGCGAGCCGGATCACCACGGTCGGGTCGCTGGACATGTCGTCCAGGTAGACGCTCTCCCCCGCGAGCAGCCGGGCCGCGAAGCTCTCCCTGGGCAGCAGTTCGCCGCGCACGAACTCGGCCAGCTCACCGGAGGCGTGGGCGACCCGCATCTGCCCGTCGCCCTCGTCGCCGTCCTCCGGGCCGGTCGGCAGCAGGATCATGCCGAGCGCGGCGTCCGCCAGCTCCCGCACCTGCTCGGCCGCGACGGTCAGCGCGGTCTCGGCCTGCTCGGCGGAGAGCAGGGCGGTGGTGACGGCGGCGGCGCCGGCGATCCAGCGTTCGCGGCGGCGGCCCTCCTCGTACAGCCGGGAGTTCTCGATGGCCACACCGGCCGCCGCGGCGAGTGCGTGCACCACCTGCTCGTCCTCGGGCGTGAAGGCCCCGCCGCCCTTCTTCTCGGTGAGGTAGAGGTTGCCGAACACCTCCGCGCGGACCCGGATCGGCACGCCCAGGAAGGTCCTCATCTGCGGGTGGTGCGGGGGGAACCCGGAGGAGCGCGGGTCGGCGCCGAGGTCGGTCAGCCGCAGCGGCTCGGGGCGGTCGATGAGCACGCCGAGGATGCCCCGGCCGGCGGGCAGTTCGCCGATCTCGCCGGCGGTCCCGTCGTCGACCCCGACGTGGATGAAGTCGGCCAGACCGGTGCCGCCGGGGGCGATCACGCCGAGCGCCGCGTACCGGGCGTCGACCAGTTCGGCCGCGCCCACCGCGATCCGGTGCAGGGTGGCGTGCAGGTCCAGCCCCGCCCCGATCGAGACCACCGCCTCCAGCAGCCGCTGCATCCGGTCGGTGACCGCGGCGGCCGACTGGAGGCGCTCGGCGACCTCGGTGACCAGGGTGTCCAGCCCCAGCGAGGCGATCTCGGGCACCCGATGGGGTGTCGGCTCGGGCGTGGCCTCGGGGAGGTCCGGCGTGGGGTCCATGGAGAAAGCCTAGTTTGTACGCTTTTCAGCCGAAGGGCGGCGCGACGGGCAGTTCGGCAGGCAGTACGACGACCCGTACGACGGGCGGTACGACGGGCGGTACGGCGGGCCGCGCGGCTAGCGGCCCACCGGCTCCAGCAGTCCGTCCGCCTCCCGCTCCCGCCGCCGCATCGCGTGCAGCCGCCCGTCCGGGTCGGCGACCAGCTCGGACCAGCGGCCCCGCTCGGCCACCCGCCCGCCGTCCAGCACCAGCACCTCGTCCACCGTGGTGTCGTCCAGCCCGGCCAGCCGGTGGGTGATCAGCACCGTGGTGCGGCCCTCGGTGGCGGCCAGCAGGTCCGCGGTCAGGGCGTCCGCGGTGGGCAGGTCGAGGTGCTCGGCGGGCTCGTCCAGGACCAGGACGGGGAAGTCCGCGAGCAGGGCCCGGGCGAGTGCCAGCCGCTGGCGCTGGCCGCCGGAGAGCCGGGCGCCGTGCTCGCCGACCATGGTGTCCAGGCCGTCCGGCAGGCCCTCGGTCCACTCCAGCAGCCGGGCGCCGGCCAGCGCGGCGCGCAGCTCGTCCTCCGCCGCTTCCGGCCGGGCCAGCCGCAGGTTCTCCCGCAGCGAGCTGTCGAAGACGTGGGCGTCCTGGGCGCAGAGCCCGATCACCCGGCGGACGGACTCGCCCGCCAGCGCGCGGCTGTCCACAGCCTGTGGACGGCCGTCGGCGAACCGCACCGTCCCGGCGCTCGGCTCCAGGAAGCGCAGCAGCGCCTGGGCGAGGGTGGTCTTGCCGGAGCCGGACGGGCCGACCACGGCGATCCGGCGGCCGGCGGCGAGGTCGAGGTCCACCCCGGCGAGCGCGTCCACCGCCTGCCCGGGGTGGCGGACGGTCAGCCCGCGCACCGCCACCGGCAGCGGCTGCTCGGGCAGTGCCACCGGTTCGGCCGGCTCGGTGACCGGCACCGGGGCGTTCAGCACCTCGTCCAGCCGGGCCCGCGCGGCGCGGCTGCGCTGGCGGGCCTGGACGGCGAGCGGCATCCCGGTGACGGCCTCGAAGGCGGCCAGCGGGGTCAGCACCACCACGGCCAGGCAGACCGGCGCCAGCACCCCGTCGCGCACCCCCTGGACGCCGACGGCGGCCGCGGCGGTCACGGTCAGCCCGGTGAGCAGGGCGATCAGCCCGGTGCCGAGTGCCGTGGTGGCGGCCGAGCGGGCGGCCAGCCCGGTCAGCGCGGCGTCGGCGGTGCGGACGGCGGCCAGCCGGCCGGGCAGGGCGCCGGCCACGGTGAGCTCGGCGGTGCCGGTGAAGGCGTCCACCACGGCGGTGGCCAGGCGCCCGCGCGCCGGGGCCTGGCGCCGTTCGGCACCGGCCGACCAGCGGGCGGCCAGGGCGGGCACCAGCACGCCCGCGAGCAGCAGCCCGAGGCCGAGCACCAGCCCGGCGGCGGGCAGGAAGGCGGTCATCGCCACCGTCGAGGCCAGCGCGACCAGGCCGGCCACCGCGGCCGGCAGCCGCCAGCGCAGGTAGTGGTCCTGGATCGCGTCCACGTCGGCGACCAGCCGGGAGAGCAGGTCGCCGCGCCGGAAGGCGGGCAGTCCGGCCGGGGCGAGCGCGCTCAGCCGCCGGTAGACGGCGGCCCGCAGGGTGCCGAGGGTGCGCAGCACCGCGTCGTGCGAGACCAGCCGCTCGGCGTAGCGGAAGACGCTGCGGCCGATGCCGAAGGCCCGTACCGAGGTGACGGCCATCATCAGGTAGAGCACCGGCGGCATCTCGGAGGCCCGGGAGATCAGGTAGCCGGAGGTGGCCATCAGGGCGACGGCGCAGCCGAGGGCGAGCGCGCCGAGCAGGATCGAGAGCGCCAGCCGGGGGGTGGTGCCGCCCTCGGGGCCGGTCTCCTCGGCGACGGCGGGGGCGGGGGTCGGCTTCCCGCTGTGCTTCCCGCCGCGCTTCCCACCGTGGTGATCGCCGCGGTGATGGCCGTCCGTGAGCGGGGCGGGCGGGGCGGCGGCGGGCCCCGCCAGCCGTACCCGCCGGTCGGCGGCGGCCAGCAGGGCCGGCCGGTGCGCGACCACCAGCACGGTGCGCGCCGGATCGGCGGCCAGCGCCCGGACGGTGTCCACGACGGCCGCCTCGGAGGCGCCGTCCAGGTTGGCGGTCGGCTCGTCCAGCAGCACCAGCGGCCGGTCGTCGGCGAGCAGCACCCGGGCGAGGGCGAGGCGCTGGCGCTGCCCGGCGGAGAGCCCGGCGCCGTCCTCCCCCAGGACGGCCGCCAGGTCGGTCACGAAGTCGAGCGCGTGCGCGGCCCGCAGCGCCGTCCACAGCTGCTCGTCGGTGGCCTGCGGCCGGTAGAGCCGCAGGTTCTCGGCGACCGTCCCGGCGAACAGGTGCGGGTGCTGCGGCACCCAGGCGATCTGCCGCCGCCAGCTCTGCGGGTCCAGCTCGGCCAGGTCGTGGACGCGGCCGTCGGCGGCGGTGATCCGGACGGTGCCGGAGTCCGGGGCGGTGAGGCCGAGCAGGACGGCCAGCAGGGTGGACTTGCCGGCGCCGCTGGGGCCGGTGAGCGCGGTGCTGGAGCCCGGGCTCAGGGTCAGCCCGGCGCCGTCCAGGGCGGGCTCGGTGCGCCCGGGGTGCCGGACGACCAGGCCGTCGGCGGCGATCTCGGCACCCGCGAGGTCCGGCGCCGGGGTGGTGCCGGCGGCGGGCAGCGGGGTCTCCAGCACCCGGAACAGCTCGTCGGCGGCGGTCAGCCCCTCGACGCTGGAGTGGTAGAGCGCGCCGACCTGGCGGATCGGGAAGTACACCTCGGGGGCGAGCACCAGGATCAGCAGCCCGGTCTCCAGGTCGAGCGTGCCGTCCACCAGCCGGAAGCCGACGGTGACGGCGACCAGCGCGACGGACAGGGTGGAGAGCAGTTCCAGGGTGAAGGAGGAGACGAAGGCGATCCGCAGGGTGCGCAGGGTGGCGCGGCGGTAGTCGGCGGTGATCCGGGCGATGGTGGCGGCCTGGGTGCGGGCCCGGTTGAACACCTTGAGGGTGGGCAGTCCGGCGACCACGTCGAGGAAGTGGTGGGAGAGCCGGGCCAGGGTGTTCCACTGCCGGTCCATCCGGGACTGGGTGGCCATCCCGATCAGCACCATGAACAGCGGGATCAGCGGCAGCGTCCCGGCGATGATCGCGGCCGAGGTGAAGTCGGCGCCGACGATCCGCAGCAGCACGATCACCGGGACGACCACGGCCAGCGCCAGCTGCGGCAGGTAGCGGGCGAAGTAGTCGTCCAGCGCGTCGATGCCGCGGGTGGCGAGGGTGGTGAGTTCGCCGGTGCGCCGGCCCGCCAGGTAGGACGGGCCGAGCGCGGTGGCGTGGTCGAGCAGCCGGCGCCGCAGGGTGGACTTCACCCGGGCGACGGACCGGTGCGCGGTGAGCTCGGTGAGCCAGCCGACCAGCCCGCGCCCGACCGCCGTCAGGGCGAGCAGCAGCAGCGGCGTGGTCAGCTCGCCGAGCGTCGCCCCGCGCTGGAAGGCGCGGACGACGATCTCGGCGATCAGACTCGCCTGGGCGACCACCAGGGCCGCGCCGACCGCGCCGAGCAGCACGGATCCGACGAGGAAGGCCCTGGTGGTGCGGGCGTACCCGAGGAGTCGGGGGTCGACCGGCTTCATGGCGTCAGGCCTGGTCGAGCGGGGCGGCCGGGTTGTGCCCGGGGATGTGCTGGACGCCGATCCGCTTGCGGAACACCCAGTACGTCCAGCCCTGGTAGAGCAGCACCAGCGGGGTGAAGATCGCCGCCACGACGGTCATCACCTTCAGCGTGTACGGCGAGGACGCGGCGTTGCTGACGGTCAGGCTCCATTCCGGGTTCAGGGTGGAGGGCATGACGTCCGGGAAGAGCGCCAGGAAGAGCATCGCGACCGCGGCCACGATGGTCGCCCCGGAGAGGCTGAACGCCCAGCCCTCGCGGCCGAGCTGGTTGGCCGCCAGGGCGCCGAGCAGGGCGACCACCGCGACGATCATCGCGGCGAGGCTGCGGCCGTTGCCGTGGTCGGCCTGGGTCCAGATCAGGAAGGCCAGCGCCAGCACGGCGGTCACCAGACCGGACAGCAGGGCGGCCCTGCGGGCCCGCTCGCGGATCTCGCCGACCGTCTTGAGCGCGGCGAACACCGAGCCGTGCAGGGTGAACAGGGCGAGCGTCACCAGGCCGCCGAGCAGCGCGTACGGGTTCAGCAGGTCCCAGAGGGTGCCGATGTAGTTCTTCTGCGCGTCGATGTCCACGCCGCGCACGATGTTGGCGAAGGCCACGCCCCAGAGGAAGGCCGGGAGGAGGGAGGTCCAGAAGATGGCCTCCTCCCAGTTCCGCTGCCAGCGGGCGCCGTCGCGCTTGGCCCGGTACTCGAAGGCCACACCGCGGACGATCAGGCAGACCAGGATGACCAGCAGCGGGATGTAGAAGCCGCTGAAGAGCGTCGCGTACCAGTCCGGGAAGGCCGCGAAGGTGGCGCCGCCGGCGGTCAGCAGCCAGACCTCGTTGCCGTCCCAGACCGGGCCGATGGTGTTGATCAGCACCCGCCGTTCGGCGGTGTTGCGGGCCAGCGGCTTGGTCAGCACGCCGATCCCGAAGTCGAAGCCCTCCAGGAAGAAGTAGCCGATCCACAGGACCGCGATCAGCACGAACCAGACGTCGTGGAGTTGCATGTCAGATCCTCAGTTCCCCGGTGTCCCGGCGCCTCAGTAGGCGAAGGCGAGCGGCTTGTCGGCGTCCTCGTCCGAGGACGGTCCGCGCAGCGACGGGTCCTTGGTGGGCGGCTGCTCGGTCACCACCGGGCCGGCCTTGGCGTACTTGACCAGCAGCCGGACCTCGATGACCGCGAGGATCGCGTACAGGGTTGTGAAGGTCGCCAGCGCCCCGATCTGGGTGCCGACACCGACGTTGGGGGAGACGGCGCTGGCCGTGGTCATCAGGCCGAAGACGGCCCAGGGCTGACGGCCCATCTCGGTGAAGATCCAGCCGAAGCTGTTGGCGATCAGCGGGAAGCCCATGGTCAGGATGCCGATCCGCCAGCTCCACTTGGTCAGCAGCGGCCCCAGCTCGCGCCTGGGGGTGAGCATCAGCCGGGGCACCTCGGTCTCGCCGGTGCGGAACTCGGGGCGCAGGAAGAGCTTCCTCCGGGTGGTCCACAGGCCGATCAGGCCGGCCAGGAAGGAGGTCATCCCGAAGCCGATCATGAGGCGGAAGCCCCAGTAGGTGACGAAGATGCTCGGGATGTAGTCCTTGGGGTCGCCGCCGTGCTGGGCGGCCTCGGCGGCGGCGGTGTCGTTGATGCCGGGGACGGAGGAGCTGAAGTCGCTGTGGGCGAGGAAGGAGAGTATTCCGGGGATCTCCAGGGCGACCGAGTTGTGGCCCTTGCTGACGTCGCCGACCGCGAAGACCGAGAACGGGGCCGGCGCCTGGGTCTCCCAGAGCGCCTCGGCGGCGGCCATCTTCATCGGCTGCTGCTCGAACATGACCTTGCCCAGGGTGTCGCCGCTGAGCGCGGTGCCGGCGCCGAAGACCACCGCGAGCACCAGGCCGAGCCGCAGCGAGGTCCGCATCGCGGCGGTCTTCTTCGGGTCGGCGGTCTCCGGCTTGCGCTTGGCCTTCCAGAGGTGGAAGGAGGCGATGCCGACGACGAAGGCCGCACCGGTGAGGAAGGCGGCGGTCAGGGTGTGGAAGACGACCACGAGGGTGGTGTTCTGGAACAGCACCTTGACGACGTCGGTCAGTTGGGCCTTGCCGGTGACCGGGTCGATCGCGTAGCCGACCGGGTGCTGCATCCAGGAGTTGGCGGCCAGGATGAAGTAGGCGGAGAGCACGGTGCCCAGGGCCACCATCCACATGCAGGCGCAGTGGATCTTCCTCGGCAGCTTGTCCCAGCCGAAGATCCACAGGCCGATGAAGGTGGACTCGAAGAAGAAGGCGATCAGCGCCTCCATCGCGAGCGGGGCGCCGAAGACGTCACCGACGAAGCGGGAGTAGTCGGACCAGTTCATGCCGAACTGGAATTCCTGGACGATTCCGGTGACCACGCCCATCGCGATGTTGATGAGGAAGAGCTTTCCCCAGAACTTGGTGGCGTGGAAGTACTTCTCCTTGTTCGTCCGCACCCAGGCGGTCTCCAGACCGGCCACGATCGCGGCCAGGCTGATCGTGAGCGGGACGAAGAGGAAGTGGTAGACGGTGGTGATGCCGAATTGCCATCGCGCGATGGTCTCGTGAGCGATTGCCAGTTCCACGTCGCCCTCTCTCCCAACCTGCCCGCGTGACGACGGGCATCTTCCGGACAAACTTCATCTATAGCCGTAGACCGTTGCTCAACCACGCAAGCTTGTCCGCTTGTGAACGTGAACACGTTCACAAGGAGCAGTATCCACCATCCTTACGAGGGAACTGCAGGTGGGGTGTGTTTGACAGCCCGGTGCGCTGCGCCACGGCCGCGGTGCGGTCCGCACAGTCTGCGGACCCCCCGCGGGCCGGGGCAACGAACGACGGGGCGGACGACCGGAAGTTGTTGGCCGAACCGGCGCTTGACAGGCCCGCGCCCCGGTCGCCCCGGCCGGATCCGCGTGCTACCGGCGCCCGGCCGGCGTGAACCCCGCGACGGCTCCGCCGGGTGCACCCGATCCGGAGTCCGGGGCCGGGAACGCCGGAACCGCAGGACGGGCCGGGGCCTGTCCTGCGGTTCCGGGGTGGTCGCGCCGTCCTCCCGAGCGGGCGCGACCGGGGTGGGTCAGGAGGTGGGGCGGGTGGCCGGCTTGCGGCGGGAGACGTAGAGGGCCGCGGCGCCGAGGCTGATCGCGAGGCCGGCACCCAGGGCGAGATACGGGGTGGCCGGGTTGGAGCCGGTCTCGGCGAGTTCGGTGGTCGAGCCGGTGGCGGCCCGGGTGGTCGACGTGGTCGAGGTGCCCGACGTGGTCGAGACGGTCGACTTGCCCGTGGTGCCGGTCTTGGCCGTGGTGGTGGTGTTGGAGACCGGGGTGACCGCCGCGGGCTGCTCCGCCGGCTTCTCGGCGGGCTGCTCCGCCGGCTTCTCGACCGGCTTCTCGACCGGCTTCTCGGCGGCCGCCCTCGCTTCGGCGAGGGCCTGGTCCGCGGCGGCCTTGGCGGCGGCCGCGGCCTTGGTGGCCTGGTCCGCCGTGTGGATCCGCCGGAACGCCTCGACCCGGGCGTCGTCCAGGGCGTTCCTGGCGGCGGTCACGGCGGCCTTGGCCTTCGTGTCCGCGGCGCTGGCGGCGTTCGCGGCGGCGTACGCCTTGTTCAGCCGCTCCCTGGCCGCGGGCAGCTCCTCCTCCGTGGCGACGCGGAACGCGTCGGAGGCCGCCTCGGCCTCCTTCCTGGCGGCGTCCTTGGCCGCGGCGGCCGTCACCGCGGCGGCCTTGGCCTCCTCGTACGTGCCCTGGTAGGGCTGGGAGTTGTCGAGGAAGGCGGAGGTCTCGGCCCGCACCTTGGCCTCGTTGGCGACGGCCGCCGTGTACGCCTTGGCGGCGTCGGCGGCGGCCCGCTCCAGTTCGGCGATCGAGCCGTTGTCGCTCCGGGTCTGCGCCGCGGACGCCGACTCCGCGAAGGCGGGTGCCGCGGAGAGCACCACGGCGGGCGAGACGACGGCGGCGACGAGGGCGGCCGAGACCAGCGAACGGCGGAGTTTCACAATGACCCCTTTCGGGCCTGCAGGAAAGCAAAAGCCTCGGCCGGAAGAGTTTTCCGACGGCCGGGCAGCACCGATCATAGGCATACGCATTCTTGACGCTCCATGCCGGATTCCGGCAATGACCGGGCGCCGTGTCTTCCTGGTTCGCCGGGGAATTGACGAGTCGACAAAGTCGGGGGCGGTCCGCTCACAAAGGCCGGAATTCCCGACATTCGGGCGAACCCGCCGGAAATCCGGTCAGTGCTGGCAGGGCAGTTCGACGCGGAAGGTGGCGCCCTCGCCCGGGGCGGTGTGCAGGGTGAGGGTGCCGCCGTGGGCGCGGGTGAGGGCGGTCGCGATGGCGAGGCCGAGGCCGGCGCCGCCGCCGTTGTCGCGACTGCGGGAGGGGTCGACCCGGAAGAAGCGGTCGAAGACCCGCTGGGCCTGCTCCTCGGTGAGGCCGGGGCCGGAGTCGGCGACCTCCAGCAGGCAGACGCCACCGGGGACGCTGCCCACCCCGATCCGGACCGGGGTGCCGGGCGGGGTGTGCTTGACCGCGTTGCCGACCAGGTTGGTGACCACCTGCCGCAGCCGGGCCTCGTCGCCGATGACGGGCGCGGCGCCGGGCGCGCCGGTGCCGGCCGGGCCGGTGAGCGCGACCGGGCGGCTCGGGTCGAGGGCGGTGAGGTCGTGCAGCGCGTCGGCGGCGAGGGTGCGCAGGTCCATCGGGGCGAGGTCGAGCGGGCGCTCCTCGTCCAGCCGGGCGAGCACCAGCAGGTCCTCGACCAGGGCGCCCATCCGGTCGGCCTCGCTCTCGATCCGGGTCATGGTCCGCTTGACGTCGGCCTCGGCCGGCAGCCCGCCCATCCGGTACAGCTCGGCGAAGCCGCGGATCCCGGCCAGCGGGGTGCGCAGCTCGTGCGAGGCGTCGGCGACGAAGCGCCGCATCCGGGCCTCGGACTCGGCGCGGGCCGCGAAGGCCGCCTCGATCTGGGTGAGCATCCCGTTGAGCGCGACCGACAGCCGGCCGACCTCGGTGCCCGGGGAGAGCTCCGGCATCCGGTGCGACAGCTCGCCGGCCGCGATCCGCTCGGCGCCCTCCTCGATCCGGCGCAGCGGCCGCAGCCCGGCCCGTACGGCGAAGAGGCCGAGCGCGGCGATCACCACCAGGACGCCGCCGCCGATGGCCAGGAAGGAGGTGCGCAGCTTGCCGAGGGTGGCGTCGATGTCCTCGCGGGAGACCGCCACCATGACGTGGGTCGGGGTGACCGCCGGCGAGGCGTACGCGCTGGGGTTGGCGGCCTGCCCGCGGGGGGTCTGGAGCGGCAGCACCAGGACCCGCCAGCGGTGCTGGCCGCGCTGGTCGGGCAGGTCGAAGGGGACGTCGGGGGCGGTCCGGGTCGGGTCCAGTCCCTCCAGCTGGGGCGCCGGGTCGCTGTCCGAGACGGGCTGGCGCATCAGCGCCTGGACCTTGCCGTCCGAGGAGAGGTACTGCACCAGGTACTGGCTGGGCAGGCTGACCCGCCGGCCGGCGACGGCGGGCCGGCCGGCGGTCTGCGCGGTCAGCTGGCCCGGGGGCTTGCGGGAGAGCGGCGGCCCGTAGCGCTGGAGCTGTTCGTCCAGCTGCTGCACCAGCTGGCTCCGGACGGTGCCGAGCACGAAGGTGTCGCTGACCGCGAGCCCGGTGGTGACCAGGGCGAGCACGAGCACCAGCAGCCGGGCGCGCAGCGACATCCGGGCGGAGAAGCGGGCGAGCACGAGCGGACCCGGTCAGCCCTGCGGGGGGCGGCGCAGGGCGTAGCCGATGCCGCGCACGGTGTGGATCAGCTTGGGGCCGTGCGCCGGGCCGGAGTCGAGCTTGCGGCGCAGGTAGGAGATGTACGACTCGACGATGGAGAGGTCCCCGCCGAAGTCGTAGGCCCAGACGTGGTCGAGGATCTGCGACTTGGAGACCACCCGGCCGACGTTGGCCATCAGGTAGTGCAGCAGCTTGAACTCGGTCGGGGAGAGCGAGACCGGGGTGCCGCCCCGGGTGACCTCGTGGGCGACCGGGTCGAGGCTGAGGTCGGCGACGATCAGCCGGCCGTCCTCGGCGGGCCCGCCGGCCCGGCGCAGGATCGCGCGGATCCGGGCGATCAGCTCCTCCAGGCTGAACGGCTTGGTGACGTAGTCGTCCGCCCCGGCGGCCAGGCCCTGCACCTTGTCGCCGACGCCGTCCTTGGCGGTGAGGAAGAGCACCGGCAGGTGGTCGCCGGGGTGCCCGTGGGCCGGGCCGGCTATCTGTCCGCGGCTGGTGCGCTCGCGCAGCTTCTCGACGACGGTGAAGCCGTCGAGGTCGGGGAGCATCACGTCGAGCACGACCAGGTCGGGGCGCTCGGCGGCGACCAGTTCGAGCGCCTCGGTCCCGCTGGCGGCGGAGGCGACGCGGAAGCCGGAGAAGCGCAGCGAGGCGGAGAGCAGCTCGCGGATGTTGGGTTCGTCGTCCACGACGAGCAGGAACGCTTCGCCCTGGCCCCCGGCCACCGTGGAGCCGCCTGGTGTGGTGACAGTGCCTTGCACGGGGCTTTCGCCTCCCGGTCGGACGATGACGTTCAGCATGAGGCTAGCCCCCGGAGGCTATGCGGCATGGATGAATGTTGGATTAACACCTTATCGGTCGGTTTTTGGACGATCGGCGCACAGGGGTGGGCTCGATGGTGTGCGCACGGGCGTGGACACGACGGACGCGCGCCGGACGGGGGCCCCGCCCGCCCGGCGCGACGCGCCTCATGCCCGCGCACGACTCCGGATCGGCCGCCCCTGTGTCCACGGCCGGAGCCTCTCCGGGGGCGCACCCGCCGGACGCGGCTGATCAGGCCCCCGGCGCGGCCGGGGCCTGCGCGGCCCGGATCCGGCGGTGGGCGGAGGCGGCCAGCCGGCGGCAGGCGGCCGGGCTGCGGCCGACGATCGCGGCCACTTCGACGAAGGGGTGGCCGAAGACGTCGTGCAGGACGAAGGCGACCCGTTCGGCCGGGGTCACGGCCTCCAGGGCCACCAGGAAGGCCGTGCTCACCGTCCCGTCCGGGGTGATCCGGTCGGCCGGGTCCGCCGCCGGGGCCGCCGGGCCGGCCGGATCGGCCGCGGGGTCGGCCGCGGCGTCCGTCCACTCCCGGCGCGCGGGCAGCGGCCCGGGGGTCCACCCGCCGACGTGGCGCTCCCGCCGCACCCGGACCGAGCCGAGCCGGTTGAGGCAGATCCTGCTGGCCACCGTGGTCAGCCAGCCGCCGGACGAGACGATCGCCTCCCGCTCCCGCCGGGGCAGCGCGTACCAGCGGGCGTACGTCTCCTGCACCACGTCCTCGGCGTCCACCGGCGAACCGAGCAGCCGGTACGCCAGGTCGATCAGCCGGCGCCGCTCGCCCATGATCGCGCCCGGGCCCGGCTCGGTCGTGGTGCCGCCCCCTGCTTCCCGCACCCTGTCCCCACCCCTTCGACTCGACGGCTCTCCGCTCCTCCTATGACAGCGCGGCGGCCCGGGATGTGACGCCTTCCCGCTCATGTCACATATCGAGCGGCTGTTCTGTCCTGTCCGTCGTACCGGTGGAACGGAACGGAGAACCCGATGAACGACTTCCAGGCGATCGCCGACCGCGTCGAGATCACGGCCCTGCAGGCCGAGTTCACCGACGCGGTGATGATGCGCGACCGCGCCCGCCTCGCCGCGCTGTTCACCCCCGACGGCGTGCTGCGGATGCCCGACGTCCCGATCGAGCTGACCGGCCCGGAGCAGATCCGGGCCGGCGGCGAGAAGCTCCAGGAGCAGTGGGACTTCTTCATCCAGAACACCCACCCGGGGGCGGTCGTGATCGACGGCGACACCGCGACCGGCCGCGCCCACATCTACGAGCTCGCGCGCCTCAAGGACGGCCGGCAGGGGATCAACCACGCGATCTACCACGACCGGTACCGGCGCACGGCGGACGGCTGGCGGTTCACCGAGCGGGTCTACGAGACCCGGTACCTGGACACCAGCCCGCTGCCCGGCTCGGCACCGGACCCGGCCCGGCCGGTCCGCGGGGCCGGCCCGGCGGACGCCGGCCGCTGAGGCCGCGGAATCCCCTCGTTTTCCCTCCTGCTATGATTTGCAGCGAGGCGAAGGCAATGCTTTCGAGCAATTGCCCGGCCCGATCATTTCGGTGGTCATAGCGAGAGGGAAACGCCCGGCTCCATTCCGAACCCGGAAGCTAAGCCTTTCAGCGCCGATGGTACTGCAGGGGGGACCCTGTGGGAGAGTAGGACGCCGCCGAATTCTCCTTACGGCCCCTGCCGTGTCCGACAGTGACACGGCAGGGGCTTTTTTTCATTTCCCCTGCCGTTCCCCCCACCGTTTCTCCCGCCATTCCCCCCACTGCTCCCCCCGCCGTTTCGCCGCGCGCGGTTCCGGTGCCTCGGCACACCCTCCGGCACATCCGGCATGTGAGACGCGGAGTCCCGGAAGAGCCGCTTTGCGGGTATCTGAGAGGATGGCGAACATCGAAACGGACTTGCGTCTCGCCAACTGAGACTGCAATATCATGCTATGGACAACACTAGCGGCGTCGGCGTTCTCGACAAGGCCGCTCTGGTGCTCAGCGCACTGGAGTCGGGCCCCGCCACGCTGGCGGGGCTGGTCGCCGCCACCGGTCTGGCGCGCCCCACCGCCCACAGACTCGCCGTCGCACTCGAACACCACCGCCTGGTCACCCGGGACATGCAGGGCCGCTTCATCCTCGGCCCCCGCCTGTCCGAACTCTCCGCCGCCGCCGGCGAGGACCGACTGCTCGCCACCGCGGGCCCCGTCCTCACCCACCTGCGCGACGTCACCGGGGAAAGCGCGCAGCTCTACCGCCGCCAAGGCGAAATGCGCATCTGCGTCGCCGCCGCCGAACGACTCTCCGGCCTGCGCGACACCGTCCCCGTCGGCAGCACCCTGCCGATGAAGGCCGGCTCCGCCGCCCAGGTCCTCCTGGCCTGGGAAGAGCCCGAGCGCCTCCACCGAGGCCTCCAGGGCGCCCGCTTCACCGCCACCGCGCTCAGCGGCGTCCGCCGCCGCGGCTGGGCCCAGTCCATCGGGGAGCGGGAGCCGGGCGTCGCGTCCGTCTCCGCCCCCGTCCGCGGGCCGTCCAACCGCGTGGTGGCCGCCGTCTCCGTCTCCGGCCCCATCGAGCGCCTGACCCGCCACCCGGGCCGGCTGCACGCCCAGGCCATCATCGAAGCCGCCAACCGGCTCACCGAGGCCCTGCGCCGCAGCTGACGGAATCCGGCCGACGGACACGACGGCCGACGGACACGACGGAACGGGCCGCGCCCGAGGAAGAGACCTCCTCGGGCGCCGGCTTTTCTCTCGTTCCGGCCGTCCGTTTTC